>JAJRRX010000104.1 GCA_024279075.1 Alphaproteobacteria bacterium
ACTAACCTAGGTTAATAAACACCCAACTTACAAAGTATCACTGTAAAAACAGCACATTAAACGGATTTTTCGATGTTCGACTAAAGGGGTTTTCCACCAGCAAAAACCCCATTCACAACGCTAAATTCAGCCGCTTTTATCCCTCGCCGGTTAATATCGGGGCGATGGAGGTATTGTGATACGCGCGGGTCGGCGGCGTCAACCACACCAAGGCGCACCAAAAGCGCCGCCATCACCGCTTCGGAGGCACGGTGGTTGCCATCCTCGATTTTAAGCGCAATACCGATGCCACGCACTGGGATGATGCCCACAAACACGCCCTCAGCGCCGGTTTTCACAGCGGCCTTACCACCCGCCGCCTCCATCAGCGCCGAGCATGCGCGGGTGGTGCCGGCAACCAGCAGCGGGTGGGCCATCATTGCATTGACCAAGCGCGTCGCGGCCTTAGCGCGCACGCCACCCATGCTTTCCGGCGCGGCCATCTTGGCCATGGCGCGGGCAAGCTGGCCGATTTCACAGGTAAAATTCGGGGCCGAGCAGCCATCTATGCCCCAGCCGCCCGAGGTGGCCTCGATCATCTCTTCAAACGCGGCTTTCACGGCCTTTTGCACGGGGTGGTCCAGCTCGATATATTCAGCCCCACCGCCCAAATGCTTATTGAGAGTCAGGAAACCGGAGTGTTTACCCGAGCAATTATTGTGCAACTGGCAGGGGGATTCCGGCTTTTCCTTCAGCAAGGCCCGTGCTTCAAAATCACTGGGCACTTGCGGGCCACAGCGCAGGTCTGCCTCGCCCAGCCCAAGCCCCGCCAGCCAATCGCGCGCCAAATCCGTGTGCATATGCGCGCCTTGGTGGCTGGCACAGGAAAGCGCAAGGTGATTCACCCCAAGCCCCGCCGCATCCGCCGCGCCGCTCTCCACTAAGGGCAGGGCTTGTAGCATTTTGTAAGCCGAACGCGGGAAGATTTCTTGCGCCCCGTTTCCCCATTCGGCCACCACGCCCGAGGCATCACACACCACCACATGCCCGCGGTGAACCGACTCCAAAATGCCGTTTCGGCGTAGCTCCACCAGTTTTGCAGCGTCGTTCATTTGGTTAAATCCTCCGAAAATAGGCAATTTCATGCCCGTAGCGGCAAAATTACTCGATTTTTAGCTGGCCTTTGGGCCATGTTTCAAATTAGATTACGGTTGTAAACGAGCAAAACACAAGCCGCTTTGCGTAAACCTTGGCAAAACAGGGGAAAGCGGCGCCGTCGGATTTAGCAGGAGCCCGATATGTTTAAGAAATTAGTGATGACCGCCGTTCTGGCCATGGCCACCGCGCCTTTGGCCGCGCAGGAGCTGGCGATGGTGGATTCAGAGACCAACTGGAGCGTCTATGTGGCCGATAGCCCGAAAGAATGCTTCATCGTGTCCAAACCCACGGATTGGTCAGCCCAGCGGGATGGCCAAGCCGTTACCGTGCGCCGTGGCGATATCCGGTTTTATATCTCCATCATCCCCGGTGAGCAGATCGCCAGCGAGCCAAGCTTTTTGGCCGGTTATCCGCTGCGCCAGGATGCGCCGGTAGAGATGAAGATCAAGGATACAACAATCAGCCTTTATCCGAATGCGGATATCAATGCTGAATATGCGTGGCCCCGCCCTGATGATGACACCAACCTGATCGCTGCGATGCGCGGCGGCTCTGAAGCCACGGTTATTGGCACTTCGGCGCGTGGCACCATCACCACCGATACGTTCTCGCTAATCGGCTTCACCGCAGCTTATGCAAAGGCGCAAGAGATGTGCCAGTAGGCCACTGGCAAAGCCTTTGAAAAACCGCTAGACTATCAGCGCTCTCTGCCCCCGCAGAGGGCGCTTTGATTTTGAGGACATCCCCATGACCGCGCTCACCCCTGACACCCGTGTAATGCCTCGCATTGAGGCCCCCGCCGCGCGGCAATCCTTGCTTGGGCTTAGCCGTGAGGCCATGAAGGCGGCGCTTGTTGAAATGGGCACCCCCGAGCGGCAGGCTAAAATGCGCACGAGCCAGCTGTGGAGCTGGATCTACCAGAAGGGCGCGCAGGATTTTGGCGTGATGATCAATTTGGCTAAGGGTTTTCGCGAGGAGCTGGAAGCGCATTTCACCGTGGAACGCCCCGAGATTGTGGAACTGCAAGTGAGCCAAGATGGCACGCGGAAATACCTGCTGCGGATTGCTGGCGGGCATGAGGTCGAGGCGGTTTACATTCCTGATGAAAATCGTGGCACGCTGTGCATTTCCAGCCAAGTCGGCTGCACGCTGAGCTGCACTTTTTGCCATACCGGCACGCAGAAACTGGTGCGTAACCTTTCAGCGGGCGAGATCGTGGCGCAGGTGATGGTGGCGCGCGATGACCTTGATGAATGGCCCGAGGATAGCGGCCCGCAGGAGGGCCGCCGCCGCATTACCAACGTGGTGCTAATGGGCATGGGCGAGCCGCTTTACAACTTTGAAAACGTCCGCGATGCGATGAATATCGTGATGGACAATGAGGGCATTTCGATCTCTCGCCGCCGCATTACCCTGAGCACCTCGGGCGTGGTGCCTGAGATTGTACGCGCGGGCGAAGAGATCGGCTGCCTGCTGGCGATCAGTTTTCATGCCACCTTGGACGAGGTGCGTGATACGCTGGTGCCGATCAACAAAAAGTGGAACATCAAAAAGCTGCTCGAAACCCTGAAAGCCTACCCGCGCCTAAGCAATTCCGAACGCATCACCTTTGAATATGTGATGCTGAAAGACGTAAATGATAGTGATGCTGATGCCCGCCGCTTGGTCCGGCTGATCTCTGGCATTCCCGCCAAAATAAACCTGATTCCGTTTAACCCGTGGCCCGGCAGCCCTTATGAGCGCTCGAGCTGGCAGCGCATCGAGGCTTTTGCCGAAATCGTAAATACTGCCGGCTATGCCAGCCCTGTGCGCACCCCGCGCGGCGAGGATATTATGGCGGCCTGCGGGCAGCTCAAATCGGCGTCTGAGAAGGTGCGGAAAAGTGCATTGAAGAAGGCTGCGCTCAATGGCTGACACTCTGGTCATAGGCGGCGGCCCCGCAGGGCTGATGGCCGCAGAAATGCTGGCCGATGCGGGGCATGCGGTGCTGGTGGCCGAGGCCAAGCCGACCATGGGGCGCAAGCTGTTGATGGCGGGAAAATCCGGACTGAACCTGACCAAAAACGAGGCATATGGCCCATTTATGTCGGTCTACGGTGCCGCCCGTAAATGGATGGTGCCGATGTTGGAGGAATTTAACCCGAGCGAGGTGCAGGACTGGGCCGAGGGGCTGGGGCAAAAGGTGTTTACTGGCTCTAGCGGGCGGGTGTTTCCCAAATCCATGAAGGCCTCGCCGCTCCTGCGCGCATGGCTGCTGCGGCTGGCCAGCAAAGGCGTGCGGTTTGAAACACGCTGGCGTTGGACGGGTTTTGAGGGCGGCGCGGTGTTTGAAACACCGAGTGGCCGGCAAGTGGTGCAAGCCAAAGCCACTGTACTAGCACTGGGCGGCGCGAGCTGGGCAAGGCTCGGCTCGGATGGGGCTTGGGCCGAGATTTTGGCCGGGCAGGGCGTAGAATTGGCTCCATTTAAACCCGCTAATATGGGCTTTATCGTGGAATGGTCCAAACACATGGAGCCGCATTTTGGCGCTCCCATCAAGCCCGTGCGGCTGCGCTTTGGCAAGGCCGAAAGCGTTGGCGAATTTGTGATTTCCCGCAAGGGCGTGGAAGGTGGCGCGGTTTACAATCTGTCGGCCGCGCTGCGCGATGGCATGGAGGCGGGTGGCGTGGATATGCTGGTGGACCTGCTGCCGGATGTGCCGATGCCCATGGTGGCCGAGAAGGTGCGCTCCACGCGCGGCAAAGCGAGCCTCGGGAATTTCCTGCGCAAAACGGTGGGAATCACGGGGGCCAAGGCGGGGTTATTTTTTGAGAATGAACAAGCGCGGCAGGTGGATAACCCGTTTGATTTGGCAGGGTTGCTTAAAGCGTTGCCAGTGCACCTGAAGGCTCCACGGCCCATGGATGAAGCAATTTCCACGGCAGGTGGTGTGGCCTATGCGGCGATGGATGAGGGGCTGATGCTTGAGGCTTTGCCCGGGGTTTTTTGCGCCGGTGAAATGCTGGATTGGGAAGCGCCCACGGGTGGGTATTTGCTGAACGGCTGTTTGGCAACAGGGCGGGCCGCAGGGTTGGCCGCTGCGGCTTTCGCAACTTAACATTTCTATTTTTTATAAATACTCTGGGGTGAATTGAGCACAGCGAAAGAGGGGCAAAGCCCTAGCCGAGCGTAGCGAGGCCACTGCCATCGGCAGGCAATTTCAGCTTGCCTGAAAATGTGCTTTGGCTAAGGGTGTTGACCTGCGCCCCTAGAACTCCTCCAAAATGATGTAGAGTCCGCCCAACGAAAAGGACGGAAAACATGAAGAAGCGATTCACGGATGAGCAGATTATTCAAATGCTGAAAGAGCAGGAGGCTGGCGAGAAGACGGCGGAC
>JAJRRX010000105.1 GCA_024279075.1 Alphaproteobacteria bacterium
ATCACAATGAAAAAACTTATGCTGGGCGTAGCCCTGATTGCCGGCATTGGCAGCGCTGCCATTTCGCAAGGCATGCCGCCCTTTGGCTCGGATGATGACGCCGCCTATGCGGCTTCACTTTGGGCTGCTATGGGTGCGCAAAACCTGACAGGCCCTAACCAAATTCACGTGGCCCCCTATGAGGGCACGGACCCCCACGGCATGATGCTGGAAACTTTCTTCACCAGCGCCACAATTGATGGCCACACCGGTGATTTGATCGTAAAGCGCAATTACGGCCCTGAAGGCGTGAGTGCGGAAGAAGTGATGAGCAACCCAGAAGGCCATTTGGGCGCGGTTACCGTGATGTTCCGCCGCGAAGCTGGCTATGATGCGGATAACCAAAACTGGTTCTGGGCCAAGTTTCTGCCCGATGGCACGCTGGATAAAAACCCTAAAGGCATGATGTTGGCAGGTATGGTGGCCAAGGGCGCTGATGTGGGCTGTATTGCGTGCCACAGCAATGCGGGGGGCGATGATTATGTGTTCACCGCTGATGATACCTCGGCCACAATGGAATAGCGCTGTTTACAGTGTTAGAAAATGGCGGCTGGTTGGGCCGCCTTTTTTATGGGCAAAGCGAGGAGGGTGCAATGGCGAGGCTTTCCGCTAAGCGCGTGAACTCTGCCTGTGCAGGGCTTGGCATATCGCGCGGATACTCAACAATAAGCGTGGCAATCACAGGGCAGCCCTCTTTGATAATACTGCGCTGATAAAAGCCGTTGCCCGCTACTTCCCCCTCGGCAATCACCCAGCCTTCGCCTTGGTAATAAGCCAAAATATGGGCGTCTTGGGAGATAATGGGGTCCCAAGCGCGCTCTTCCCAATTCATGCCTGTATAGGCATTTTCAGGGTCCTGCTTATCCATGATTGTGACGGAAAACCGCTCGATGCTATCATGCACCCAAAGCCGCGCCATGAAGAATTCATCGCCTTCATAAAGGCTGAACCCCGGCATAGGCGCGGCGATTTGGATACCGTTTTCGGCGATCGTAACTTGCGCAAGGGCAGGGGAGGAAATGCAGGCTGCGGCAATAAGGGCAGCCTTAAACATTGGCTTTCCCTTTTAGCTTTTGGCGCGGGTCATACGGGCTGCTTTCTTGCATTTCTTGCATAAAGGTCTGCAATTTTGCATCCACCTTTTCAGGCAGGTGTATCTGCAAGCGCACCAGCTGATCGCCCTTCATCCGCCCCTTTTCCACGCCGCGCCCCTTGAGCCGCAGCACTTTGCCAGAGTTGGTGCCCGCAGGCACTTTTAGCCCCACAGCCCCGTGCAATGTTGGCACTTCCACCTTGCCCCCGAGCGTGGCCTCATAAAGCGTGATCGGCAAAATCACCTCGATATCCAACCCATCACGGTTAAATACTGGGTGCGTGGCAACCTTGACCTCAATCAGCGCATCCCCCGCAGGCCCGCCATTTTGGCCAGGGTGGCCCTTGCCCTTCAGCCGAATGGTCTGCCCGCTTTCAATAGCTTTTGGAATGCGCACGTTGACAGCGCTGCCATCCGCGAGGTGAATTTGCTTATCGCCACCGAGTGCGGCCTCGGTAAAGCTGACCTGCATATTATAGCGCTGATCCTGCCCCTTAAAGGCCTGCTGAAAGCCGCCACGCTGGCCGCCGCCACCAAACATTTGCGAGAACATATCCCCCATATCGCCATACCCTTGGCTGCCGTGCTGTTGGCCCCTTGCGCCGCCGCCAAACGGGTTCTGCGCTACATCGGCGCCGTTTTCATCAATCTCGCCCCGATCATATAGCGCACGCTTTTCAGGGTCGCTCAATAAATCATTGGCGGCCGAAACCTTCTTGAATTTAGCTTCTTTCGCAGCATCCCCGGGGTTAAGGTCAGGGTGCAACGCCTTCATATGCTTGCGAAAAGCTTTTTTGATGTCGCTCTGGGTGGCGCTCCTGCTCACACCCAGCGTTTTGTAGAGTGTATCGTTCATAATGGTCCCTCAATAGGTTTGCCTAATATTTAGGCATGCATCCACGAGGGAACAAGAGGGGATTTGAATTTATCCGCGCCGCCGACGCCGCCCCGTGCGCGTGCCCCGCGCGCCGGCCTCAACCTCGCCCTCGGCAAGCTTTGGCTTGTTGGCTTTAATCCAGGCAGACCCGTGGGCGTCATTATTGGTCAGCAGGTTGGCCGCGCGGATGGCGTCCATCTCCAAGCTGTGCAGCGGGTTCATAATGGCCGAGGTCATGCCGCTGGCAATCGCCATGGGCAAGAAGGCCGCATTTACGCCGTTGCGGTTAGGCAGGCCAAAGCTGATGTTGCTGGCCCCACAGGTGGTGTTCACCCCAAGCTCGC
>JAJRRX010000106.1 GCA_024279075.1 Alphaproteobacteria bacterium
CCCCCAAAGTCTATACGCCCCGAGTGGCCTCAAAACCCACAGAATCATATCAACGCCGTGTTGCTCTTGGGTTGACGCTCATCAGGGGACTTCCGGCAAATTAGGAGAAGCGTCATGAAATTGCATGAATTGCGAGACAATCCCGGTGCCACCAAAAAACGCAAGCGCGTTGGTCGTGGTCCTGGTTCGGGCACTGGTAAAATGGGTGGTCGTGGTATCAAAGGCCAAAAATCCCGTTCGGGTGTGGCTATTAACGGCTACGAGGGTGGCCAGATGCCGCTTTACCAACGCCTGCCAAAACGCGGCTTTAACATGCGCAACCCTAACAAATATGCGGTTGTTAACTTCCTTGTGCTGCAAAAGTTCATCGACGCTGGCAAGATTGACGCCAAAAAGCCGATTACTGAAGACAGCATGGTCGAGTGTGGCCTTGTGCGCCGTAAGCTGCAAGGTGTGCGCTTGCTGGCCAAAGGCGAGCTGAAAGCCAAGCTGGATATCACCGTAACGGGGGCCTCCAAGGGCGCGGTTGAAGCGGTGGAAAAAGCCGGTGGCAAGGTCACACTTGCGTAAATAGCGGCACGGCACTCTTGCGAAGCCGTGATAAGCGGCTTACATCAGTATACAGATTAATGTGTGCCGCCTCGCGCCGATAATCGGAGCAGGGCGGCGCTTTCAGTTAAGGGGCCACAGATGGCATCTGCAGCAGAACAAATGGCAGCGAATATGAGTTGGGGCAGCTTTGGTAAAGCCAAAGAGCTTCGTCAGCGAATTTTCTTCGCGATCGGCCTTCTTATCGTTTACCGCGTCGGTACCTATATCCCCATTCCGGGGATCGATACCGTGCAGCTTGCGTCCTTCTTTGAGGGTCAGCAGGGCGGGATTGGGGGCATTCTGAATATGTTCACCGGCGGCGCGATCAGCCGCATGGCGATCTTCACCCTCGGGATTATGCCTTACATTTCAGCCTCGATCATCGTGCAGCTGCTCAGCTCCATGGTGCCATCGCTGGAAGCTTTGAAAAAAGAAGGCGAGCAGGGCCGCAAGAAAATCAACCAATACACCCGCTATGGCACGGTTGCCCTCGCGCTGGCGCAGTCCTACGGCATTGCTGTCGGGCTTGAGGGCCAAGGGCTGGCGACAGAGGCGGGCATGTTCTTTAGGGCCTCCACCGTGATCACGCTGGTTGGCGGCACCATGTTCCTGATGTGGCTTGGTGAGCAGATCACCGCGCGCGGCATTGGCAACGGCATTTCGCTGATCATCTTTGTGGGGATTGTTGCGGGCTTGCCTGCGGCCACCGCGCAGTTTTTTGAAGCGGGCCGTGCGGGCACAATTTCAACCGCGCTCACACTGGGTGTGATCGTAATGGTGATTGTTGTGCTCGGGCTTGTGGTGTTCGTGGAGCGGGCGCTGCGAAAAATCCATATCCAATACCCCAAGCGGCAAGTGGGCATGAAGATGTATGGCGGCGAAAGCTCGCATCTGCCGGTTAAGCTTAACCCTGCGGGCGTTATTCCGGCGATCTTTGCCAGCTCGCTCTTGCTGCTGCCAACTACAATCACGGCTTTTGCTGACCCGAACGCCACTGGCTTTATGGCAACCATTGCCGCCTATATGGGCCGCGGACAGCCGCTTTATATGCTGATGACAGCAGCTTTGGTGATCTTCTTTGCTTACTTCTACACCCATAACGTGGCGTTTAAGGTCGATGACGTGGCCGATAACCTCAAGAAACAAGGTGGCTTTGTGCCAGGTATTCGCCCGGGCGCCAAAACCGCTGAATATCTTGAATACGTAATGAACCGCCTGCTGGTGCTCGGGGGCCTCTACTTGGCTGCTGTTGTGCTGCTGCCCGAGCTGCTTATCGCCAAAACCAGCATTCCGTTTTACTTCGGCGGCACGTCGGTGCTGATTGTGGTTTCGGTGACGATGGATACCATCAACCAAGTGCAGTCTCATATGTTGGCCCAACAGTATGAGAGCTTGATCGAAAAATCCAAAATGCGGGGTAAAAACCGCAGCAAAGCGCGGAGACGTCGTAAATGAACATAATCCTGCTGGGGCCGCCGGGAGCGGGTAAAGGCACACAAGCACATCGGCTCGTTGCCGAGCGTGGCATGGTGCAGCTTTCTACCGGAGATATGCTGCGCGCGGCACGGGTCTCTGGCACCGAAATGGGCAAGCAAGTGGCTGCTGTGATGGATGCGGGCAAGCTGGTAACAGACGAGATTGTCATTGGCTTGATCGCCGAGCAGCTTGATAGCGCCTCAGGTGGCGGCTTTATTTTTGACGGTTTCCCGCGCACATTGGCGCAAGCTGATGCTTTGGGCGCATTGCTGGAAAGCAAAGGCGCCAGCCTAGATGCCGTGGTCGAAATGCAGGTCGATGACGAGGCTCTGGTTGAGCGCATCACCGGCCGGTTTACCTGCGGCGAATGTGGTGAAGGCTACCATGACACTTTTAAAAAGCCGGCAGTTGAAAACATTTGTGACAAGTGCGATGCCGAGGGCAAGTTCAAGCGCCGGCCTGATGATAACGAAGAGGCGCTGCGCACCCGCCTTATGGCCTATTACAAAGATACCTCACCGCTGATCGGCTATTATTACGCCAAAAATAAGCTCAAGCGCATTGATGGTTTGGGCGAAATTGACGAGGTTGCGGCGCACATTTCCGGTGCGCTTGCAGGTTGATCATTTGAGGGCTTGACGGTGGCAACTTCTTGCCTATAATCCGCGCTCTCTTGGTCGCTTATGCCTGATTTCCGAATC
>JAJRRX010000107.1 GCA_024279075.1 Alphaproteobacteria bacterium
AGTCCGCCGTCTTCTCGCCAGCCTCCTGCTCTTTCAGCATTTGAATAATCTGCTCATCCGTGAATCGCTTCTTCATGTTTTCCGTCCTTTTCGTTGGGCGGACTCTACATCATTTTGGAGGAGTTCTAGGGGCGCAGGTCATAATCTAAACTACTTACGTTTGGCAGTGGCAGAAGAAGCACTTTGGGTTTTGGTTGAATTTGGTTTAGATAATTTAGACTGCCCACGGAAATCAGCCATTCATACCAGTTACCTCGCACATTATTTAGAGCGTTTGGGTTGGGCTGAAATTCTGTTTTGACAAGCTCAACACAACTATCAACAAAAGCTTTGTAATCATCAATTTTTAATGGGTCCCTATTAGAAAGCATATCACAAAAAACAGCAGACGAATCAATCGAAATTTTGCCCTTACTGTTTTTGTAACCATATTTCATTTTTTTGCTTTCAGATTTTTATGCACTTAATCTGACACGTTGTAAGGAGCCAGTCCAGCGACTACTTGGTTCTGCGTACGAACTGGCTGATATAGATTGTTGGCGAGCAGCTTTTTTTTGGGGAGGGAGGTAAATAGAATTTCAGTGCCATGTCACAATTTATTTTGGTGGAATAATTAGTGACTTGTTATAGGCCTTTTTAAGGCGGGTATTTGACGCGCAATTCAATTTATGCATATTGAGATTGACTTTTAACCTTGTATTACTTTACTTGCTGCACGATCTAAACGATATGTGACGTGTGCACATAATGATACACATGGCCAATTATACCAAGCAAGCATTTGATAATATTCAATATTATTAGATGTTGGCCAATTGCAAATCCGTGTACACCGGTTCGATTCCGGTACTCGCCTCCAAATTTCCCTTATGCCCAAACCACCGTCCAAGCAAGTGGGGGCATTCTGCCCCCTCACGTGCACAGGCTCCCCCCTGAAGGCGTGGCGCATACCTTAAGTTAGTCGCCCATTGGCAAGATCAGTTCTGGGCTGTCATTGCTGACTTTACCCACGGCTTTGCCGACTTGGTGGAAGCGAATGCGTGCCGGGGAAACACGCGGAAGGGCGGCAAGGGGGGTGCCTGTTGTCCAGCCCGCATAGGCGCTTTCATCCAGCATGACGGGCATGCGAGGGTGGAGGTCTTTCAGCTCTGCCTCTGAGGGTTCGGTAAGGATGGTGTAGGTAAGGCCTTGATAGTCGGGCAGGGAAACGCGAGTATAAAGCCCGGCCATGCAAAAGCCCGGTGCGTTGGTTTTAACTGAGATCATATAAGGGGTTTTGTTGCCCTTTGCGCCTGTCCACTCATAGTAGCCCTTGGCGGGGACGAGGCAATGGCCGTGCTGCATGGCGTGGCGAAAGGTGGGCTTTTCGGCAGCTTCTTCGGAGCGGGCATTAAAGGTGGCGAACTTAAGCTCTTTCAGTGGTTTTTTCCACCATGCTGGCACGAGGCCCCAGCGCGCCATACCGCCGATTAAGCCGCCCTCAGCGGGTAGAAAAATCGGGTTTATCGTCGTTGGGGCCACGTTCCAGCTGTGCCTGATCGGCGTGCTGGAGGCGCTTAAAATGCTCATCCACTCGAAATACTGCGGCCAGTCGACCTCTCCGATGATGGTGCGGCCACACATTAGCTCACCAAGTTGGGCAGGTAGAGCACGATGCCGGGGAAGGCGATAAGGCCCGCAATGGTGAGCGCATCCGCGACAAAAAACGGTGAGGCACCCTTAAACACGTCTTGCACTGAAATATCGGTATGCACACCCGCGACCACAAAGCAATTCAGCCCTATGGGCGGGGTGATCAGGCAGAGCTCCGCCATTTTCACCACGATAATGCCAAACCATATGCCCACAGCCGCGCCGGACATGCCAAAGGCGCTATCGGCGGCCAGCACGGCCTCGCCACCGTTCAGGGCCACAATGGCGGGGTACACCACGGGGAGCGTGAGCAGCAGCATGCCGATGGCGTCCATAAACATGCCCAGCACCGCATAGGCCAGCAGGATGTAAACCAGCGTAATCATCGGCGATTGCTCGAGGCTGGTGATCCAGTCAGAGAACGCGCCGGGGAGGTCAGCAAAGCCGAGAAAGCGCACATAGATCAGCACGCCCCAGATGATGGTGAAGATCATCACGCTAAGCTTGGCGGTTTCCAGCAGGGCCTCGCGCAGTTGTTTCCAACGCATGCCGCGATAGAGCGCCATCAGGAACACCACAAAAGCCCCGAGCGCGCCGCCCTCAGTGGGCGTGCCCCATGCGTCTCCGCCAAAGGGGTTATAGATGAATAGGATGATGATGACGACGACGAACAGGATGGGGAGGGCAGGGGGCAAGCTCTCAAAACGCTCGCGCCACGTGAAGCCGCCCACGGGGGGGCCGAGGCCTTTCCAGACCATTGCGAGGCCAACGACGAGGCCGCCATAGATGACGGCCGAAAATGCGCCAGGGAGGAAGCCTGCGAGCAGCAAGCGGCCCACATCTTGCTCAACGATGATGGCATAGATTACGAGTATGGCGGAGGGCGGGATAAGCGAAGCGAGGGTGCCAGCGGCGGCGACCACGCCTGCGGCGAAGCGCTTATCATAGCCCTCGGCCAGCATTTCGGGGATGGCAATGCGGGCGAACACGGCAGAGGTGGCAACGCTTGCGCCTGAAACCGCCGCAAAGCCTGCGGTGGCGAACACAGTGGAGACCGCGAGGCCGCCCGGCAGCCAGCCTATCCAGCGTTTGGCGGCGGTAAACAGCGCCTTGGTGAGGCCGGCGTAATAGGCGAGAAAGCCGATCAGGATGAAGGTGGGGATCAGCGAGAGCGCCTGCGAGGACACCTTGGAATGCGGCACTTGCCCTGCGGTTTTTACGGCAATCGTCAGCGCCTTGGTGAATTTTTCAGGCTCATAACCAAAGCGCGCCCAGAAAATCCAGATTAGCCCGATCATACCGGCCAGTGCAGCGGCAAAGGCCACGCGCACGCCGATGAGGACAAAAACCAGCATGATGCCGGTGACGATGAGGCCAATGTCGATGGGTTCCATTACGAGGCCTCCTTGTCGTCAAAGCCCGAAACGGTTTTGGCCTCGTTGGCCGCGGCGGTGGCGGCGTCTTCATAAAGCGGCACGGCCACGGGGCGGCTGGCCCCTGTGGCAAAGGCACGCCCAAAGCCCCACGCTTGCAGTGCCAGCCGCAAGGAGAGCACCGAAAAACCAATAGGCACAATGAGCTTGCTTGGCCAAAGCGGAATGCCGATATCCATGCTGGAATCACGGCTCCAAAGCGGCACGTTAATATCAAACGCCCGCAGAAAGTGGGAAAAGGTGCCGTAAACCAGCATTAGCATCAGCGCCAGCATCACCATCGTCGAGAGCAACTCTACCAACCACAGGGCGCGGCCCCGCAGGCGGCCAATCAGAATATCCATACGGATATGCCCACCAAGGCGCTGGGTGTAGCTCACGGCCACAAAGGCGATCAGCGGCATGGTTTGCTCGATCCAATCAACATAGCCGGGCAGGGGGGCATTGGCGAAGTTGCGCCCGCCGACCGAGACAACAGCCAACACCATAAGCGAGAAAACCGCAATACCGCCCAGCAGGGCGAGCTTGGTTTCCAGCCAGAAAAGCGCTTGGTCCAGCCGGCTCAGCAGCGAGTCATCTTCGAGGATATTGGAGGGGGAGGCCATATAAGGTCCTTGGAGTAGAGAAGAATGTAACGGCTTGGCAGCCCCCTCCCCCGCTTGCGGGGGAGGGATGGGGTGGGGGCGTTTGCGGCAAGAACCTGCGCTACGGTTCTTGTCGCAAACGCCCCCCTCCTAGCCTCCCCCCGCAAGCGGGGGGGAGGAAGCGCAGGACGCGAGGTCAGGATTAGTCCTGATTAAGCGTGTCGATCACGAGGTCATACAGCTCTTGCGCAGGCAAGCCGCGCGCTGTGTTTTCCTCGATCCAAGCGGCCGCGGCGGGGCCGGCAACAGCCTCACGGAAGGCCGCAAGCTCGGCATCCGTGTAGGTCACGCGCTCAATGCCGCGCTCATCTAGCGCAGGGCCCCAAGCGGCCATGGTTTTATTGTTGTAGTTCTCAACATAATAGTCGAGCGCCTCGTCAACCGAGCCCAGCAGAGCCTCGCGGTTGGCGTCTGAAAGTTCGCCCAGCGCATCGGTATTAACCACAACTGGGCAGTTCACAGTGCCGGGGTTTAGGTTGGTTGTCCACCACTCCGCGCCCTCGATGGTGCCGTATGCCATGTGGGCATGGGGGGCAAATGCCACGGCAGAAACCACACCGCTATCCAGCGCTTGCCGCACTTCGGTGGCGGTTACTGATGTGGGAACTGCGCCCACAGCCGCCATTGCGCGGCCCACGCCGCCCGTAGCGCGCACGGCCATGCCTTGGAAATCAGCCAAGGTGCGCGGCGCATCGCCTTTGCCTGCAATATTGTATTGCGGCAGCGGGGATGGCATTAGCAGGGTTGCGTTCCAGCGCGCGAGGTCGGCAATGGCGGCGTCTGATTGGTAAACGGCCATGGACACAACAACCTCCTGCTCAAGGGACTGCACGCCAAGGAAGGGCAGCTCAAGCACGGTGATAGACGGGTTTTTATCGGCGTGGTAACCCGCGCAGAATTGCGCCATTTCAAAGGCTCCGATGGAAATGCCATCAAGGTTTTCCTTGTTTTTGGATAGGCCGCCATAAGAGATATTCAGCGTGAAATCCCCATTGGTTTTCTCGGCCAAAAGCTCAGCGAGGCGCTCCACATGCTCGGTAAACGCGCGGCGCTTGCCCCAAAGGGATACGTTCCATTCAACGGCAGCAGCCTCGCCCAC
>JAJRRX010000108.1 GCA_024279075.1 Alphaproteobacteria bacterium
AACGTAAAAGCGGTGCCGGCGTTTAACATGGTGCGGGAAATGTATCGGCGTGGCGAGCTGGAGGGCGTGGAGCGGCTGGTGGAGAATTCATCGGGAAACACTGTGTTTTCAATGGCCTTGGCGGCGCGGCAATTCGGGGTGACGCGCACGCAATCTTATGTGCCGAGCGAGATCTCGTGGAATAAACTCTTGATGCTGCAATTCTTTGGCATTGAGCCGATTGTGAATGTTGAGCCGCAGGCACCAGAGGAAAACGACCCCGCAACGGGGGTTTTTAAGGCGCGGCAAGATGGGCAGCAGCCCGATGCCATGAACCCTGGCCAATATGAGAATAACGACAACCCCGAAGCCCACGAAAAGTGGACCGGCCCGCAGATTTGGCAACAAACCGAGGGAAAAATTGATATTTTCGGGGTCGGGCTGGGGACGACTGGCACCTTGATCGGAAATTCACGATTTCTCAAAAGCAAAAACCCAGCGATCAAGGTTGTGGGGGTCATGCGCGCGCCTGATAACTATGTGCCCGGCGTGCGCACAGAAAACCTGCTCAATGTGGTGGATTTTGCGTGGCGCGACCATGTGGACACGCTGGTTGGCGTAAAAACCGAAACCGCCTACCTGACCAGCATGGAGATGAGCCGCCTTGGCATTCTGGCTGGCCCAAGCTCTGGCCTCGCCTTGGCGGGGCTGCTGGAACACCTGAAAAACCTGAAGGAAACTGACGAGCTGGAAAGCTTCCGCCGCGCAGATAGTGGTGAAATCACCTGTGTTTTCCCTTGCCCCGATGGGCCGATGGCGTATTTGGATGAATATTTTAAGTATGTGGATGAAAGCCATTTTCCGGCCATAACCAACGAAGATGACTTGGTGAACAAGCCCTGAAAGGGAAAGTATGGACCAGCTAAAAGCCATTGAAGCCTTTGCCGCCCTCGCGCAAGATACCCGCATGTCGATCTATCGGCTGCTGGTGAAACAGGCCAAAAGCAGCGTGCGCGCCAGCGAGATTTCGGAGCGCCTTGGCATTGTGCCTTCCACGCTCTCTGGCCATTTGGCGATATTGCGGCGGGCAGGCTTGCTGAAATCAACCCGCCATCAGCGCGAAATCCGCTATGCCGCCGATATTGCTGCTATAAACGCACTGGTCAGCTTTTTGCTGCAAGATTGTTGTGATGGTCAAATGGAGCATTGCGGCGAGATCCTGACCTTGCTGAAAAGCCCTAATGGGCAACACGCCTGATTTGGTGCTAAGTTTTTTCTATAGGGATGGATTGATTTCCCGCCTCTACAATTTCAAGGAACTGCGCCCGAGATCTCAAACCCTCAAAAAGCTCAGGCCCTGTGCCGGTGAGCCAGGCCTGCGCCTTTAGCCCATATAATTCATCATAAAGCGCAGCGCGGCGATCGGCATCCAAATGCGCAGCAACCTCGTCCAGCAGCAAAATGGGCGGCGCGCCAAAATCATCGCGCAGCGCGCGGGCGTTGGCGAGGATGAGCGAGATAAGCAGCGCTTTTTGCTCGCCGGTGGAGCAAGACCGCGCCTCCACGCCTTTAGCCTTAAACACCGCGTGCAGGTCGGCCCGATGCGGGCCGTCTAGCGTCCGCCCTGCTCTCAGGTCTTGTGTGCGGCCCGCGCTGAAAGCTTCGCGTAAATCGTCAGGCGTGGTTAGAGGGTCGCCGATAATGCTCAGCTCCGCAGTCGGGAAGGCCGTTTGGGCGCTGTCTTGGGCGATTTGCAGGCGGGCGACCACATCGGCGCGGTTGACCACAATCTCGCTGCCACTTTCGGCCATCTGCGCTTCAAGAGCGGCATACCACGCGGCGTCATTTATTTGGTCTTTCAGCAGGCGGTTACGGTCTCGCATCGCCTTTTCATAAGCGAGCGTCGCCTCGGCATGTTTGGGGTGGAAGCTCATCACCATCCGGTCCAGAAACCGCCGCCGCTCGCCAGCGCCCTCCACCCAAAGCCTATCCATCACCGGCACCAGCCAGACAATGCGGGCAAGGCGACCAAGAGCGGTTTGTGGGGCTTTTTTGCCGTCAATCTCTACTGTGCGGGGGGAGTCGCTTTCCGCCCGTGTGCTCACCTCGTGCAGTTCCGAAAAACTGTGCAAATCGGCACTCACCTTCCAGCCCAAAGCCTCGGGGCGGCGCATGAGTTCGGGAGGGGCAGCACGGCGCAGGCCTCGCCCGGGGGAAAGCATGGAAATCGCTTCCAGAATGTTGGTTTTGCCCGCGCCGTTAGCCCCGTAAAGCGCCATAATGCCGCCATCTGATTCAATATGCGCCTGCTTATAGGAGCGGAAATGCGAGAGGGTTAATGCGGTGGCAGCAAGGCGGGGCATTTACACCCGCATAGGCATCACGACATAGATCGCGCTGTCATCATTGCCTTCGCGCATCAGCGTCGGGTCACCCGAGGAGTTGAACATAAACACCGCATTCTCGCGGTCCACCTGATTGGCGATTTCCAGCAAGTATTTGGCATTAAAGCCAATTTCGAGATGCTCGTCGCCATAAGCCACGGCCAGTTCTTCCTCGGCCGCCCCGCTGTCGGGTGCGTTTACGGAAAGCACCAAACGGTCCTCATCCAAGCTCAACTTCACGGCACGGGAGCGCTCGGAAGAAACCGTAGACACACGGTCAACGGCGCGGGCGAACTCCGCCGCGTCCACTTCCAGCCGCTTGGTGTTATTCGTCGGAATTACCCGCGTGTAATCCGGGAAGGTGCCATCAATCACCTTGGAGGTCAGTGTGATCTCCGGCGTCGCAAAGCGGATTTTGGTTTCGGAAACGGAAACGGCGATGCTCGCCTCGTCGTCCCCCAGCAATTTGCCCAGCTCGGCCACGGTTTTGCGCGGCACAATCACGCCGGGAAGCTCCTCGGCCCCCACGGGCAGGTCGGCATCCACTCGTGCCAAGCGGTGGCCATCGGTTGCCACGCAGCGCAGCACGAGGCCATCGGCCCCTTGCGAGGCGTGCATGTAAACGCCGTTGAGGTAATACCTTGTTTCCTCAGTTGAAATCGCGAATTTTGCTTTGTCAAACAACCGCCGCAGCACGGGGGCTTTAGCACTGAAATTGCACTCATATTCGCTGCTCGCCATTACAGGAAAATCCTCGCGCGGCAGGGTGGCCAAGCTAAAATGCGAGCGGCCAGCTGTAATTTCCATTCGGCCAGAGGTGCCATCGTCAGACAGCGAAACCATCGCCCCGTCCGGCAGCTTGCGCACAATTTCGTGTAGCATATGGGCGGGTACGGTCGTCGCCCCCGCTTGCTCGACCATCGCTGGCGATTTATCAATCACCTCGATATCAAGGTCCGTGGCGCGGAAATTCACCGTCTCGCCCTCGGCCTCGATCAGCACATTGGCCAGAATAGGAATGGTATTGCGCCGCTCCACAACCGACTGCGCACGGCTCATGGCTTTAAGAAGGGCAGAGCGTTCAATACTGGCTTTCATGGTCGTCACCGCGTTATGAATAATTGGAAAATAACCCTAGCGGATGTGGCAGGAAGTTCAAGGGATAGTTGCTTCATAAAGGCCTACATGGCAATCTGCGCGCCGAAAGCGTACCTTACCAAGCGCCGTTAGATATTTGATCAAGCCGAAAGGGCTGCCATGCCGTTTTTCCTGTCGCTGTTTTTGCTGGCAATGATCCCGCCGATTTATGCGGTATCTCCGCCAAGCATGGACACGCCCTTTGTCGAGCATTGCACGGGCGAGTTTGCGGCATCCGCCGCGCGAAGCTTTGAAAATATGTTTGAAAGTGAAACAGACCAGATGCTCGCAGCCCTCACCTTTGATTCCGTAGGGGCGTTTTCAAAAGTCACAGCGCGCGAGGTCTGCATTTGCTTTGAAACCGCCCACGCAGCGCTGAACGAGCCTTCTAGCCCACTATCCGTAGAAGACCTGTGGAACACATTTTTGGCTTTAGAGCGCGGCGATTCTGAAGCGTTGGACGAGATATGGGTGCCATTGCAAAGCCTGCCAGATGTGGAAAAGGATCGTATAAAAGCGCTAACAGCGGAAGCAAGCGAAGCAATGCTCGCGTGCACGCGCCGCCGCATTCAGGCTGTGCTCGACACCAGTATGCTGCACGGATTAAACCTTCAGATCGGCGCTGCGGTGGGAATTATTCCGTAGGATGCGTGGTCCCCACGCACCTTAAGCCTCCAGCATCCGCCGCAGCAGTTCCACATCATCCGCGATCTGGCTATCCGTCAACTTCATCTCTTCCACCCGCTTCACCGCGTGAATCACGGTCGTGTGGTCTCGCCCGCCGAACTTCCGGCCAATTTCCGGCAGGGATTTAGCCGTGAGCGACTTGCTCAGGAACATTGCCACTTGCCGTGGCCGCGCCACAGCGCGGGCGCGGCGGGGGGACAGCAGATCAGAAATCCGCAGGTTATAATGCTCGGCCACCTTGCGCTGGATTTCGTCGATCGTCACCTTGCGGTCCGACTGGCGAAGCAAGTCCGACAGCGAATCCTGCGCCATTTCCAGCGTAATATCGCGGCCCACCAGCGAGGCGAAGGCGAAGAGCCGTGTCAGCGCGCCCTCCAGCACCCGCACGTTGGAGCTGATCCGGTGGGCGAGGAATTCCAGCACTTTTACATCAAGGCCCACATTCGGGTTGGCCTTGGCTTGGGCTTCAGCTTTGGCATGCAAAATGCCTAGGCGCAGCTCATAATTCGTCGGGTGCAGGTCCACGACAAGGCCCCATTGCAGGCGGCTCCGAATGCGCTCCTCCAAGCCTTCAATCTCGCCCGGAGAGCAGTCTGCCGATATGACAATCTGCTTGCCTTGCTCGATCAAGGCATTGAAAGTATGGAAGAATTCGTCTTGCGTTGAGTTCTTCCCCGCAATGAATTGCAGGTCATCAACCATCAGCATATCGACCGAGCGGAACTGCTCTTTGAAGCTATGCATATCCTTAAACCGAAGCGCTTGCACAAAGCGGAACATAAATTGCTCGGCGGAAAGATAAAGCACGCGGGCCTCGGGGCGGGTAGCGCGGATTTCATGCGCAATGGCGTGCATCAGGTGGGTTTTGCCCAAACCAACGCCGCCATAAAGGAACAGCGGGTTAAAAGTAACATCGCCACCCTCAGCCACACGGCGTGAAGCGGCATGGGCCAGTTCGTTGGGGGTGCCGACCACAAATTGGTCAAAGGTAAAGCGGCTATCGAGCGGCGAGGAAGCCAAGCGTGGCTCGGAAGGCTTGGCGGTAGGCTTAGTCGCCACACGCTCCGCCGCCGGCGCAGCTGTTTGGCTTGGGGCTTCAAACGCAAGCCGGCCAATCTCTACGCCTTCAGCCTTAAACAGGTGTAAAATCGCGTCTGCGTAATTGCGCTGCACCCAGTTGCCCATAAAATTGGTCGGTACGGAAAACCGAGCGATCCCGGCTTCAATGCCAAGCAGTTCCAGCGGCTCTATCCAGTTGTTAAACGCATCAACCCCGATAGAGGCGCGCAGCTCGGTCCTGATCCGTCCCCAGCAATCAATGTGGCTTATAGCGTCCATTTTGTCCCTGTTCGCGCATGCGCGGTGTTGCCCTGCCTTGGGGCGATTATTGTTTTTTATCATGGCGCAAAACAACAGAAGACCGTGGCCGAAAATCGCTTTCGGCGGTGTTTCAAAATTGTTCTGACGGCGCTTTCGGGCAGAATGCGGATGATCGCCAAGCTCATGAGTGAAGCTATACTATCGGCGCAGATTCGGGCAAGAGCACGAATCACAGAAATTTGACTTTTTTGTGTCAAACAAAAAAGCACGCCAAACTGGCGTGCTTTTGAAAAACCAAACGTAAGGGTGCTTTACGCAGCCATCGCTTTCACACGCGCGGCAAGGCGCGAAACTTTACGGCTGGCGGTAGATTTATGCCAAATGCCTTTGGTCACGCCACGCATGATTTCTGGCTGAGCATTTTTAAGCGCGGTTGCCGCAACGGTTTGGTCGCCGCCGGCAATAGCTTCTTCCACACGACGGATAAAAGTCTTGATCCGTGTGCGGCGGTTTTTGTTAATTTCGGCGCGGCGCTCAGAGGTGCGGGCGCGTTTTTTTGCTTGGGGCGAGTTAGCCATGTTTTATCATCCGGTTTTTCGTGATCTACGTTGAAGCGATCCTCTACCTTTGCTCACAGGCAGAGTCAACAGGTTAGGCGCTATTTCCCGCGAAATTGTGGCGCGCGCTTTTCAGAAAACGCCGCCATGCCTTCAGATTGGTCTTCCGTGGCAAAAAGCGCATGGAAAACGCGGCGCTCATAAAGCAGGCCTTCGCGCAGCGTTGTTTCATATGAGCGGTTGACCGTTTCTTTAATCGCCATCGTTGTTAGCATGGATTTTTCAGCGATTTTACCTGCGGTCGCTTTGGCGTCTTTCAGCAGATCCTTGGCGGGCACCACGCGGGAAACCAACCCCGAGCGTTCGGCCTCCTCGGCCTCCATAAAACGCCCCGTCAGATTCATTTCCATCGCTTTAGATTTGCCAACGAATCGTGTTAGCCGCTGGGTGCCGCCAATGCCTGCCATCACGCCCAAGTTCACTTCTGGTTGGCCAAATTTGGCGGTATCCGAGGCAATAATAAAATCGCACATCATCGCCAACTCACAGCCGCCGCCAAGGGCAAAGCCGGAAACTGCGGCAATAATAGGCTTGCGGGTGCGCAGCAGGGCTTCGGTTTCGGAGGTAAAATAATCCTCCATAAACATGTCCACAAAGCCTTTTTCAGACATTTCTTTAATGTCCGCGCCCGCTGCAAACGCTTTTTCGGAGCCGGTGATAATAATCGCGCGCACGGTTTTATCGGCATCTGCCGCCGCCAGCGCTTGGCCAAGCTCACCCAAAAGCTGCGCGTTGAGCGCATTGAGCGCCTTGGGGCGGTTCAGTGTGATCAAGGTCACATGGTCTTCAGTGTCCACAAGAATGGTTTCATATGCCATGAAGGGGTCCTTAATTATTCGGCTTCAAATGTGTAGCATGAAGAGCGGCTTGGTCAAGCCTACGGGCTGTTAAAAAAACATGGCCAACCGGCTTTCCAAATTAGCTTTGGTGGCCGGTTGGCCATATAATATTCGCTAATAACCAAAAGATCAGGGGTTAAATCAAGGGTATGAGCGGCACATTACACCCGGCCAGTAAAACGGCCACACCAGCCAAAAGCACAAATTTTTTCAAGGTTTTCTGCATTGTATTAATCCTGCGTTTCTCTGATTTCCATTCACCAACAATTACTCGTTGGCCCGTGATAGGAGCATATTTGACCGCCTCCGTCTATGGCATTGGCGAAATGTTCGGAAAATTATACCTTTTCAGCATCAAGAGCGTAACATGTCAGATCAAATTTACCGGTGCCGCAGGCCATTGTTCCATGAGGTGCTTTTATAGATTTCTGACCGATTTATATTCACTTATGCGCATGCGAATGAAGGGCAGGATAAATCAGAAAAGAACGGGAATTTTATTGACAGATCAAATACAAATGTCCACTCTTCTTCATGTTAGCCACACAACGTTGTGGCATCCGTTTCACAAACGGCAATAAACACAAAGATATTGTCATAAATACATCATGCAAACGCAGTATTTATTTTGAATGATATCTAATAAAAATGCGGCGGTCACCTTACCCCCGCACCTTACCAACGGAGAGAAAAATAATGAAACCACTACTTTATTCAACAGTTGCCTTGGTGGCGCTGGCGGGGGCGGCCTCTGCGGCAACCTGCCCGGCCGTTACTGTGGGCGATATGATGGGCGTCGCGGCTGGCGCCTTTCCGCAGCAATATGAGCTGGCCGAATTTGAATCTCTGGGCGATTGCACGGTAGAATTTTCCGGCAACCCTGCTATGGCCGAGCTGAATGCGAAAATTCGCGGCAACGGCGCGCTGCCACCACTGGCAGACCGCCTTCCTTCAGAGCCACTGGTTGTAGCCCCTTATGATTCTATCGGCTCATACGGCGGCACGCTTGATGCGTTGTCCAACGCCACAGAATCCGGCACCTCCGACTTTATGTCAATTCGCCACGTAAACCTTGTGCGCTATTCCGATGATCTTCAGACCATCGTGCCAAACGTGGCCAAAGGCTGGGAATGGAACGAAGACTTCACCCAGCTGACCTTCTTCTTGCGTGAAGGCCATAAATGGTCTGATGGCTCCCCGTTTGGTGCCCGCGATGTCAAGTTCTGGTATGACAATCTGGCGACAGACAGCAATGTTCGGGAAATCCCGAAAGATTATGTTTTGGTTGCTGGCGAGCCGATGGAAGTTGTGGTGGTGAATGAAACCACAGTGCAGTTTAACCTGCCCTCCCCTAAGCCGGGCTTGCTATCGCACTTTGCCAACCACTATGCGCAGGGCTTCCAGCCTATGGGCTTTTTGGGCCAGTTCCACCCCGACATAGACCCGAATGCAGATGCAAACGCTCAGGCGCTCGGGTTTGAAAACGGCTATGCCGCGATCAAAGCCTATTATGGCAACTCTGACTGGATGGACACACCAACCCCGATGTTGGCCAACCCTGATCTCGTGGCCGGTTTGCCCGCAGACACGGTGCCAACGCTGGAAAGCCACATCATTATCTCGGAAAATACCGAAGGCCGCCATTTGGTTGCCAACCCGTATTTCTTCCAGGTTGATACTGCTGGCCAACAGCTGCCTTACATCAACGAGCAAGATGAGCTGTTTGTCGGCGAAAGCGAAGTGCGCTTGCTAAAACTGGTTAACTCCGAAGTTGACTATAAATCCCAAGCGCTGAACCTCGATTATGCGCCATTGCTGCTGGAAAACCAGGAAGCTGGTAATTTTTCGGTATCGCTCCGGCCAGAAATCGCCATGGGCGTGTTTTCGTTTAACGTAACATCGGAAGATCTGGCAA
This sequence comes from Alphaproteobacteria bacterium, assembly GCA_024279075.1. GTDB lineage: Bacteria > Pseudomonadota > Alphaproteobacteria > Rhodobacterales > Rhodobacteraceae > UBA3077. Next base: position 8,879 of record JAJRRX010000108.1, read on the forward strand.
AACGCGCCG
>JAJRRX010000109.1 GCA_024279075.1 Alphaproteobacteria bacterium
ACTAACTCCTGCCCGACCGTGATCGAGTTGGGCGTGGAAATCTTATCAAGGTTGACTTGATAAATCCGCTGGAAAAACAGGGTGTCTCCATAAAGTGCATTGGCAAATTGGCCAAGCGAATCACCGGGTTCAACGGTGATCATCCACTGATCCCCTTTTAGCTGCACGCGCTCCAGAATGGCGCGCACATTTGCGGGTGCGTCGGCGGCAATAACGGGCAGCGCGGGCGTGGTATCAGATAACACAGTTACAGAGAGCTGCATGGTTTGCTCCACTGGCGCTTGCGGAGTGACCCGTTGGGCAATGGACCCGATGGCGGCAAGGTCTGCTTCCTCGACTGCAGCAACATCTACTGGCTGAGCTTCGTTATTTTCAAGGAAAAGCATAGTGGCGGTAAATAGGCTGCGGGCGTTAAAGCGGCCATCGGCATCGAGCAGTGCGCCCGGCAATGGGCCGTCATTATTTGTTGTTAGGTAAGCCTCAAAATAATCGGCGGTTTGTATGAGGTCCATGCCCGAGCGCTGGCCTGCATCGACCAAACGCTGCACCCTTTGGCGCAACGTGGCCACAGCCGAATCAGAGAAGGTGCTTGCGTCAAGCGCCTGCAAGGCTTCAAGTGTTTGTGTCGAATAATGATTGATCCGCCGGAGGTCGCTATCAGATAAAACGGTGCGCGAATTTTGGGCCACCATAACCCCAAGAGGGGCAGGGGCGACGGTTTGCGGGGTGGCTTCGGTGCCAACGGCAAATACCGGGGTTGAAAAAGACAGAACAATAGCGCCCGAAATCAGGCTTTGGTAAATAGACAAGGTCTTGGTCCTTCGTTAACATAGATATACAAATAGTTACCATTCAAATATTGGCATATGATGGCCCCGCGTCAAGGCAGGTGTAGGGCTAACCTAAGGTCAATTAATTGAATGTATTGTAAACTAAGCTGAATTTTGGCGACATTTCTCGCGCAAAGTTTGAGTTTAATCGCTAAGAGAGAGATTAGCATGGCCATTACAACCTGTATCTTTGATGCTTACGGCACTTTGTTTGATGTGGCCGCCGCCGCTCGAATCGCTGCCGCCGAGCAGGGGCGAGAAGAATTTGCCGCCAAGTGGTCGGAAATTGCCGCTATCTGGCGGGCCAAACAGCTACAATATACCTGGCTCAGGGCCGCAGCGGATACCCATCTTGATTTTTGGCGCGTCACTCAAAACGGGCTGGATTATGCGCTGGAAGCGGCAAGCCTGAGCGACCCTGAACTGCGCGAACGGCTGCTGGCGCTTTATTGGGAGCTGTCAGCGTTTCCCGAAGTGCCCGATATGCTTTCGGCCCTAAAGGCGGCGGGGTTAAAAACCGGAATCCTGTCCAACGGCACCCCGCGCATGCTTTCGGGTGCAGTGGAATCGGCGGGCATTGGCGGGGCGCTGGACGCGGTTTTAAGTGTTGAAAAGCTGGGCGTGTTTAAGCCCCATCCGTCAGTTTACCGCATGGTGGACGGGCATTTTGGCGTGCTTCCAAAACAGGTGCTTTTTGTGTCGTCCAATGGTTGGGATGCCTCTTATGCCGCCCATCACGGCTTCCAAACTGTGTGGGTGAACCGTGCGAATGAGCCAATGGACCGCTTGCCGAGCGACCCGCAGCACATTATGCAAGACCTCACCGATATTCCAAAACTGGCAGCCCGCTTATGAAACCCTTTGTTACCGCTGATGGTCTAACCCTTGATTACAAAATCGAGGGCAAAGGCAAACCCCTGCTCTGCTTGCCGGGCCTAACGCGTGATCTTTATGATTTTGATGAGTTGGCGGAGGCCATGAAGGGCGAAGCGCAAGTGATAAGGCTGACCATGCGGGGCCGTGGGCGCTCTGATTGGCCAGCGGATTATACCAGTTATAACGTCGTGCAAGAAGCGCGGGATGCCATTGAGTTTATGGATTTTCTCGGGCTGGAAAAGGCCACGATTATCGGCACTTCGCGGGGCGGGTTTAACGCCATGATTCTAGCGGCCACCGCACCGGAACGGCTGGCAGGGGTGCTATTGAATGATATCGGGCCAGAACTGGCCACAGACGGTATTGATAAAATCATGGATTACATTGGCAAGCCGCCCATGGCCAAGGATTTGGCCGATCTCGTGGCAGGTATGAGGGCCGATATGGTTGCGGATTTTCCTGATTTGGCTGATAGCAAATGGGAAGTGCTGGCGCGGCGCTGGTTTAAGGTCAGTGATCGCGGCGTGGCGCTGAATTATGACCCCGCAATAGGGCGTGCTCTGCATGAGCAGGCGCAGGGCGAGCAGCCGGACCTCTGGGGGCTGTTTGACTTGATGGCAGGGGTGCCGCTGGCCCTGCTGCGCGGGGCAAATTCGGACCTTTTGAGTGAGGAAACCGCCGAGCAGATGCGCGCGCGGCGGCCTGACATGCTTTATGCCGAAGTGCCAAACCGTGGGCATATCCCGCTGCTTGATGAACGCGAATCGCTTGAGATACTTCGTAATCTTCTGGCATTGGCATGAGCACGCTTGAGATGATCCACGCCGCATACGCGCGCATTCAGCCGGTGGTTTTGCAAACGCCATTGCTAAACTCGCCCTTTCTGGACGAGATAGCGGGGCGTAAATTGTTGGTTAAGCCCGAGTGC
>JAJRRX010000110.1 GCA_024279075.1 Alphaproteobacteria bacterium
CGTGGCACACCACGTGGTTTGTTCGGCAGTAGTGGCTTGATGTTATTGAATTGTTCTTGCGTTAACCAAAATGTCCCAGACATGAAATTCTCCCTGTTTCATACCTTGAATCACAATTCCGTTTATAGGTCTACGCCCTAAGTGTTGGTTCAAGGCTGTTGGCTGTTAAGGGATGCGCTCCGCGCGGGGATATTTAAGAGAACAAAGAAGATGTAAAGGGCGCTTTAAGGCATCCGCAGTATCTGGTTTTTGCTGCCTTTTTGGATGCGCACCGAGCTGGCACCGATGGCAGATACTCTCCAACCGCTCAGGCGGTCGCCAGATTTTACCTTGACATAACGCCCCGATGGCATCCGCACCAAGGCGCGCCGCGCGCTGGGTTTGCCAAACACGCCCACAAGGCTCATTTTACGTTTGTTAAAGCGGCTTTTTTCGGTGGCGGCTTTGGCCACGGTGGTGGTGGTGGGGCTTGAGGATGGTTTCGAGGTGCCGGCAGCGGTTTTTGGGGTTTTGCCTGTTGTTTTGGTGGTGCCATCACTGGCGCGCGCGGCCAAATTGGCGAAATTTGCCGGGCGCGTTTTGGGTTTCGGGCTTATGGCTATTGCCAGACGGGTGGCGCTGCTGAGGGTGTTTTGTGCAGGTTTGATTTCAATCTTCGGGGCAACGGGTGCAAACTTTAGGTTCGATGGCCGTTTCTTGGCGCGGTAACCAGATAAAGTTGGGTCCGCCCGTGCAATCAGGCTTTGGGGATCAACAACTGGCGCGGCTTTTAGGCCTGCGGGTCTGGCACGTGGTTTCTTACCGGCGAGCGCCGGATCTGCAAGGGCAAGCAACGGCAGCGCCGCCTCCTCTGTCAGGGCAATTACCGGTTTTGGAATGGCCAGATATGCCGGTCGCGCGCGGGCTTTGATTCCGGCCAGCGCCGGATCGGCGCGGGCGAGGAGCGTGGCAGGTTCCTGCACTGAGGCCGGTGTTTCATCCAGTTCCACAGGTTGCAAATTGGCGGGGCGGGGGCGGGCCTTTTTTCCGGCCAAAGCGGGGTCAGCCAGTGCCAAAATGGACAGCGCAGGCCCCGATATTCCAGGCAGTGTTTCTGCGGCCAAAGGCAGGGGTAATGCCATCAATGGAATTTGGTTCTGTACAACTGCCGCCTGAAGGGCAGGCGATTGCGGGCCATTCTCTGCCAACACGGGCGGGGATAATTGCGACGGCGCAGGCGTGCCGGCGAATGACAGCAACAAATCAACCGGCGTCAGCCCTTCGGGGCGCGGACGAGGGCGGAATCCCGCCAGCGGATCCGGCAGCGGTGCAATTTCCGGGCGCGGGCGCGACACAACTTGTGGTCGGCCACTGAATATCAGGATGTTTTCCGGTCCAAGCGTCCCTTCTGGTGATGGGATCAGCGTTCCCGGTTCCGCTGTCACTGCGGCGGGCGGCGGTGGCGGCGGGTCGGCCGGGGCGCGCGCATCCTGTGGTGGCGTTTGATAGCTCGGTTCTGGTTGCACCAACAGGCTCTGGATCATTTCGGCATAGGCTGTATCGGGCGGCGTGAAGGCCGCGAAAACCAACGGATCACCGGCCACATTCTGTGCCACTTGTGGCAGGGCCATTTCCAGTTGCAAGCCTGCAAGAATGTCATCATCCAGCGCAATTTCCGGCAGATCGCGATGTGCCTCATTCAGGGCCAGCGCGTCGGTCTTATGATGTGTCGTGCTTGCCTGAAATGTTGGTGGCAGCGCTCCTTGTTGCGCTGTCGGACGGGCCAGACGCGCAATCGGTGACAGGGATGTTCGCCCGATATCCGGTATCACGATATCAGGGTAAGCAGTGGTTTCCGGCGCAATCAAAGTGGCGGTCTGGGGGGCGGAAAAATCAGGTGCCACTTCGGGTTCAGGTGTTGGTTCGGGCGGGGCTAGGGCCACTTCGGGCTGTGGTGATACCGCTGGTTTTGCAAGGGCTGGCTGTTCCAGTTGCGCAACGGGTGGCTGTGGTTCGGGCGCTGGTGCCCAGAACTTTACATAGCCAAAATATCCGATCGCAAGGCCCACTGCGCCGGCTGCCACCACGCGACTGAGCATGGGCAGAATCGGTTTGCGCGGCGGTTTGAGGTAAAACCGCGGTTCACGCGGAAATTCACGCGCAGTGTGATCCGTGGTGAAATAAACCGCTTCAAAGCCATATTGCGAGGCGAATGTCTCGGCCTCCTGCAATGTTTCTCGCGCCGCAATGGCCACGGGGGCCATGTTTCCCACGCCCTTGGCATCCAGATCATAAACGACCTGGTTCAAGGGATAAGGTGTTAATGCGGTAATCAGTTTGCGCGCATGGGATACTGCTGCATCCCCCTCAAACACCCCTAATTTCAGGCGCGACATCATCACTTCGCTGCGTGGAATGCGCACCACAGTTTTTACCGGATTGCCGTGGGTGATCCCGGCCTTGACGCGCAGGTCTTCAATTTCAATTCGGATATTGGGCGCATCTAATGCCACCTGACCAAGCGCGATCCATCCGCCACCTTTGCGGTGCCAGAGCGTGATGCCGTCATTAGACAAATCAAGCGCGAAAATGGGCCTTGCTTCAGCCATTTTACCCAATGCTACCCGTCATATTCGATTCCGTATTCCCCACCGTGCGGCTATACTATTTCATTGATAATAGCCATCAATTTGATTTTTACATCGGCTGTAGGGCGTGTTTGTGCCGGTTTTTTTGGTTTTTTCTGTGACGATGGTAGTATCCATCACAGACTGCTAAATTTCAGGTGAATAACAAGGAGAAAATCCATGCGTTTTTTTACAGTACTTTCGATTGCAACATTAATGGTTGTCGGGGCCGCGCAGGCCCAGAACCTGCCGGAAACCCGCAAGATCACAGTTCAGGGCGAGGGGGTGATACTGACATCTCCCGATATGGCGATGATCACCGTCGGGGTCTCGCGATCTGCCAAAAAGGCCGCGGCGGCCTTATCGGCAAATTCTTCTGACATGAGCGCAGTTTTTAAAGTGCTGGTCGCCGCAGGGATCGCCCCCCGCGATATGCAGACTTCGGGATTGTCATTGCATCCGCGCCGCGAACGGCGCTCGTCTAACGATTTGCCCCCCAAGATCGTCGGATACGAAGCCGTCAACACCGTGCATATACGCGTGCGTGATATTGACAGCCTTGGGGCGGTGCTGGATCAACTGGCCCGCGCCGGAGCAAACCAAATACATTCCATCAGCTTTGGCATACAAGAACCGCGCCCGTTGATGGACCAGGCGCGCCAAGCGGCGGTGCTGGATGCCCGATCCAAAGCCGAGTTATATGCGAAAGCGGCGGGGGTATCCCTTGGGGATGTTCTGCGCATTGACGAAGTGGGCGGTGGGCAGCAGCAACCCCAATTTGCCCGAATGGGGGCGATGGCAGCAGAGGCCATGCCAATTGCACGCGGTGAAACGGGCATTAATGTAAATGTGCAAATTGTCTATTTGTTGGAATAGATCAATCGCCCCGAGGCCGTTATGAATAAAAAAGGCCCGCATATTCGCGGGCCTTTTCTGTGCAATTGAATGCGGTGGTAATCTGGACGTTCGCGAAAGACCGATAGCGGCATTTCACCATAAAGTCGCACCTTTTAGGTGCTTGGCATCGGCTTTTTAGCGGCGGAGGCGTTCAGCGGATCTTCTTGCCGTTGAACGGAGCCTTCAAAATGGGCACCACTCTCGATTGCGATAGTTTTGTGGATGATGTCACCCTCGACCTTGGCCGAAGACGTCAGGCGTACTTTCAAGCCACGCACACGTCCGATGACACGGCCATTGACCACAACATCATCTGCCACGATTTCACCTTTTACCGTGGCGCCATCGCCAACGGTCAGCAAATGGGCGCGAATGTCGCCCTCTACCGTACCTTCAACCTGAATATCGCCAGTGGTCTTTAGATTGCCGGTGATTGTCAGGTCGGTCGACAGGATTGACGGCGCAGGTTTGGCCTTGGGGGCGGCGGGGGCAGGGGTTGCACTGCCGGATACCGGATTAGGGCTTGGCGCGGTAGGGGCCGTTGGTTTGGCCGGTGCGGCACCTTTGTCTGATTTCGACGGGTCGTTGATTTTGCTTTTAGAAAACATTTCGGGCAGCCTTCATGTAGGTCATCGGGTTGATGGGTTTTCCGTTTTTACGGATTTCGTAATGTAGATGCACGCCAGTGCTTCTTCCTGTAGTGCCCATATCACCTATTCTATCCCCGCGCGAGACCCTTTGTCCGAGTTTCACTTTAATTCGGTTCAAATGAGCGAAAAACGTCTCGAGTCCTCCGGCGTGGCGAATTTTGATTAAGTTGCCATAGCCGCTCTGACGGCCGGCAAACGTAACCACACCATCGCCGGGGGCGATAATGGGCGTGCCACGGCTCCCGGCCATATCAGACCCTTTATGCAGGCGGCGCCCGCCGTTCTTGGGGTCCTTACGATAGCCAAAGCCACTGGTGTTACGATAACTGCCGCGCACCGGAATAAGCAAAGGCAGTTTCTTGGCAGCCAACTGCATCAATCCAACTCTATCGAGTGATCTCAGCAGCAAACTTGTCCGGTTATTCAACGGGTTAACCCCGTTTCCTTTAGTAGATATGGCCAAAGGCGTCAAAGGCCCACCCGTGCCGGAATAGCCACGGCGCACTTCTTTCAGCAATTTTTCCGTGTCAATACCTGTGCGCTTTAGAACCTTTTCGATCGGCGACAAGGACAGCTCGACAGCCTGTTCCAGCCGCACAAATATCCGGTCATTTTGTTCTTGGCGCAGGCGTGCCGTCACCGTCATCTCGGACATCTGGTCATAAAGATCTTCCGTCACAACCCGCATCTCGTCACGTTCGCCAACAGTGTTGTCCAGCGCCCGCGTCAAATAAGTCAGGGTTTCCTCGGTATCTCGCGCACCGCCTAAACGGGTATTAAGAGAGCCGGTAATTGCCTGCATTTCCGCCAAAATACTGTCGGAACTCTTCTGCGCTTTATCGCGTGCGGATACGGCTTTTTGCAGCTTTTGCTGCATAATTTTCAGGCCGGTGGCCAGTTCGCGGCGCTCTTCTTCGGCCCCGAGCAACTCATTTTGTTGCAGGGAAATCTGTTCCAGCGCGATGTAAAACCGACCCTGTGCCGTTTGCGCCTCAAGTGCCCGTTGGTCCCGCTCGCCGGATAATTCGTTCAACCGCGCCTCGTAAGCCCGCTGCAAAACCTCTGCTTGCGTTTTGCCGCTTTGCGCGCTCATGCGATCCAGCATCAGGGCCGAGGTGGCAATCACAGTCCAGCAAAAACCCACAGCAACAAAGCCGCCAAAAAGGGTTTGCAACAGGGGGGATGCCCGGAAATACCGGGTGGTTGTTTCCGTGCGCAGATAAATCCGCTGTTCCGGCACATGTCGCGATAACAACATATTTATTTTAGCAAACAGTACAGTCATTCAAATTTCCCTTTGCCTCGTGGGAATGCCTTGGGCAGGCCTCTTGGTTTTGCCTTTTTACAAAGGCTTGCGCAGGTTTAGGTTTTTTTAACACCCCAAGCAAGATTTTCCTTTGTCGCAGGGCAAAACAGGCAAAAATTGTCTCGTATTGTCCAGAACACCACAATATTGGGGCGGGACTACCTCTTCTTTGTTCAGAAAAATATCCCCCAAAGCGTTTCAACTTTTGGGGCTGACCCAGATAACCCAAAAAAGGGGTTATCATGGGCCATATGCGAAAGAGCCGACTCAGCCACTATAAGCAGAACCGTTTGACCGAGCATTTTGTTTCGGGTTCGAC
>JAJRRX010000111.1 GCA_024279075.1 Alphaproteobacteria bacterium
CATTGTCGTTACCAATACCCCAAGCGCGGTAGAAGGGGCTGCTGTGCGGCTGTTTGACTGTGACGAGGCCAATATTTCGGTGGCGCGCAATGTCGGGCTGCGCGCCGCCAAAGGCCGCTTTATTGCCTATTGTGATGATGACGCTCTGCCGGACCCTTCCTGGCTCCGCACTTTGCTGGTGCCATTTAAAGATGCAGATATAGGCGGCACTGGCGGCTTTACCCGTGGCCGCAACGGTATTTCGCTGCAATGGGGCGGGGTGGAAACCGATGTTGCGGGCGCGGCGCATCCGCTTGATATTGCCCCGAATGCAAAACCGGAAATCTTCCTGCCATCCGCCACCTCTGCCCCTGTCATGATCGGCACCAACTGCGCCTTTCGCAAGGCGGCCTTGCAACAGATCGGCGGGTTTGACCCTGCTTTTGCTTATTTTCTGGATGATAGCGATATCTCGCTGCGCCTTTCGCAAGCGGGCTGGAAACTGGCTATTGTGCCGCGTGCGCAGGTGCATCACGGCTTTGCCGCCGGGCCTTATCGCGCCCAAAATCGCGTGCCAAAAACCCTGCACCCGCATGGTAAAAGCAAAGCGATTTTTTGCCGTAAACACGCAAAGGAAACCGAGCTAGCCCCCGCGTTGGCGGCGTTTAAAACCCTACAATTCAAGCGGTTGGAAAAGCAGATGTTGGCAGGGCTGATGCTCCCGTTTACGCTGCCTAAGCTGATACAATCCTTGGAAAACGGCTATGAAGCCGGCAGCCAAGTGCCGATTTCGGCCATGCCGATCGGGCCTAAGCCCGCGAGCGGAAGGCCGCCTGCGCTTTCCCCCGAGAAACGCCTCCATGTTTTGCTCGCGGCTCGTAAATCGGATACAAAATGGCAGCGAGAAACCGGAAAAACCCTTGCCGATGGGGGGGTTATCGTTACGGCGCTCACCCTGTCTCGTAGCCCCGCCTTTATGCAGGCCCGTTTTTCTGAGTATGGCTATTGGGTGCTTTCCGGCGGCCAATTTGGTAAATCTGCCCGCACCGAGCCATTTTTGCAAAAACGGACATTTTATGATAAAGTGAAAGCGGAAATTCAGCGGTTAAGCCATATTTCACCGGTAAATTTTGTCGCTTACCCACATAAGTCAAGCAAAGCTGACATATTTTCGCCGCAAAACGATGTCATGTCCTGTCTTAACGGGTTTGTGGTGGAATCAGTTTAACATTGATTGAGTTTTGAGTTGGGGTATAAAATGAAAACTAAAGTAACAAAGGCAATCTTCCCAGTGGCTGGCCTTGGCACACGGTTTTTACCGGCGACCAAATCCATCCCGAAAGAGATTATGACACTGGTAGACCGCCCGCTGATTCAATACGCGATTGACGAAGCGCGCGAGGCGGGCATCACTGATTTTATCTTTGTTACAGCGCGGGGGAAATCCGCGTTGGAAGATTATTTTGACAGCAATCCAGAACTTGAAAAAACCCTGTTTTCCAAAGGCAAAACTGACCTGCTGACAGCGCTGCGCGATACCGATATGGAAAGTGGAGCCATTGCTTATATTCGTCAACGTGAGGCCTTGGGCCTTGGCCATGCTGTTTGGTGCGCTCGCCGCTTAATCGCACCTGATGAGCCGTTTGCCGTGTTACTGCCTGATGATGTGATCGCTGGTCAAGTGGGCTGCCTCAAGCAAATGATTGATTCTTATCAAGAGGTTGGCGGTAATATGGTGGCAACAATGGAAGTTGCGCCCGAGCAAATTTCGAGCTATGGCGTGATTGACCCGATTAGCACCAATGGCCGCATTGTGACGGCCAAAGGCATGGTTGAAAAACCAAATGCCGATGTTGCGCCATCAAACCTTGCCGTGATCGGCCGCTACATTCTGCGCCCCGAAATTTTTGACTCACTTAAGGGCCAAACCGCTGGTGCGGGTGGCGAAGTGCAGCTCACCGATGCGATTTGTGACCAAATCGGCAAAACTGACCCGGTGACCGGCTTTCGCTTTGAGGGCAATCGGTTTGATTGTGGTTCAAAAGCGGGTTATCTTCAGGCAACCGTGGCCTTTGGCCTCGCCCGCGCGGAGCTGCATGATGAATTTCGCACTTTCTTGGATTCGATCACCCATATGCAGCAGGTCGCTGAGTAGCTTGCCCTGATGTCCGCTATTTTGCTGGACATCAGCCGCACCATTTCCCGCGCGCCTTATCCGCACCCCACAGGGATAGACCGCGTGGAGCGGGCGTATATTCAGCATTTTTTGGCCGCAAAAGCGCCTGCATTTTTCCTGTCCCGCGTGCTAAAAGGCTATGTGTTGCTGGACAGGTCCGCGATGCAAGCCATTTGGCCTATGGTTACGGGTGATGCGCCGTGGCAAAGCCAAGACCTGATCGCGCGCGCGTTTAGCCATAAGTTACCAGCAGCCACCAACCGTGCCGAATCGACCCTGCGTCGGCTGGCGCTGGGCAGTTGCTTGCGCCCTAAGCTCGCCAAAATGCTGGCCCGCCACCTGCCAAGCGGTTTTACCTATCTCAATATCGGCCATTCCAACCGCAAGCCCGCGCTCTGGCAAGCCGTGCAAGATGCAGGCGCGGGGCAAATGCTGGCGATGGTGCATGATGTTATCCCGCTTGATTACCCCCAATTCACCCGCCCCGACACCGCCGCGCGCTTTGAATCCGAGTTAAAAGCCACCGCTGCCGCCTGCGATGCGCTGATTTACAATTCCGAAGATACAGCGCAGCGCACCGATAAATACCTGCAAAAATGGGGGCTTAACCCTGCTGCCTTGCCGATTCTTCTGGGCACCGAGCCGCTGCCTGCCCCACCTGAAGCCCCTGTGGCTGACCCGCTGGAATTTGTCATTCTCAGCACCATAGAGCCACGTAAAAACCACCAGATTTTGCTTGATATCTGGCCTGATATACCTGCGCAGCTCCACATTATTGGCCAGCGTGGCTGGCAAAACGAAGCGGTGTTTCATACGCTCGACACCCACCCGATGATGGGCAAAACCGTGTTTGAGCATAACACCCTCAGCGACCAAGCCCTCGCCAGCCGCCTCGCCACCGCCCGAGCGCTGCTATTCCCGAGCTTTGCCGAGGGCTTTGGCTACCCTCTCATCGAGGCGCTGCAAATGCACTTGCCCGTGATCTGCGCCGACCTGCTATGTTTTCGCGAAATCGCTGGCGATATTCCGATTTACCTGCCACCAGATGACAAAACCGCGTGGAAAGCCGCCATTCTGGCCGCTGCCGCCACGCCTCGCGAAAAAATGCCTCAAAATGTCAGCTTTCCGACATGGGATCAACATTTTGCCAAGCTAAATATGTTCCTGTATAAGCGGAATAATTAAACGAGCAGAAAGCCGGCGAATGAAAAACCTTGCGCGACATTACCGGCTGCGACTTTTGCGGAAAAAGTGGCAGATACGCACATTCCGGCGCAAAAAAGACCTGAAAAACGTAAAAATGGGCGAGGGCCACGCCAAAAAGGGCGGCATCTTCCTGTTTTCCACCATGCGAAACGAGGCCCTGCGGCTGCCATACTTTTTGGAGTATTATCGCAAGCTTGGGGTTGATCAGTTTTTCATCGTTGATAATGGCTCTACGGATGGCACCAGTGAGCTGCTCAAGGCTCAGCCGGATGTTTCACTCTGGCATACCAAAACCAGCTATCGCCGCGCCAAGTTTGGCGTGCTTTGGCTCAATAATTTACTGAATGAATTTGGCCATCAGCATTGGTGCCTCGTGGTTGATGTCGACGAGCTTTTTGTTTACCCGCACCACGATACCCGCCCGCTTAGCGCCCTTACCGATTGGTTGGCGGCGTCTCAAATCAGTAGTTTTGCAGCAATGTTGATCGATATGTATCCTAAAAATGCCGCGCCTTACGAGGCGGGTAAAGACCCACTGGAAACCCTCACCCATTTTGATGCTGGCAATTATACCCAGCGCCGCAATAATCGCTTTACAGAGCTGTGGATACAGGGCGGCCCGCGCCAGCGGCAGTTTTTCCGTGCCCAGCCTGCCAAGGCCCCAGCGCTGAACAAAACGCCGCTTATATTTTGGCGAAAACACTATGTTTATATCTCCTCCACCCACTTGCTTTTGCCGCGTAGCCTTAACCAAACCTATGAGCGCGAGGGCGGCGAAAAAATATGCGGCGCCCTGCTGCACACCAAGTTTTTGCCCGATCTGCACGCCCGCGCCACCGAGGAGCTGAAGCGCGGCGAGCATTATGCCAACAGTGCTGAGTATCTGGCCTATTCCGAGCAGAAAAACGCGATTGATGACATGTGGAGCGAGGGCTCGACCGAATATACCAACTGGCTTCAGCTAGAGCGTTTGGGCCTGATCTCTTACGGGGGCTGGGCATGAGTATTGGCATGGCGCTTTTGGTGCATGACCACCTACCCCGTGCCACTGCGCTGGTGCGGGGCCTACATGAAGCGGGCTGCAAAATTGCGCTGCATGTGGATGCCAAGGTTTCAGACGCAGATTATAACGAATTTTATCAATCGCTTAGCCAGTTGACCGCGGTTAAATTTGCCCCGAGGATCCACTGCGAATGGGGGCGGTTTTCTTTGGTGCAAGCCCAGCTCTCTACCGCTGAGACGCTGCTCAAAACTTTCAACGATATCTCCCATGTGATGCTGATTTCTGGGTCTTGCCTGCCCAATCGTCCGCTGTCGGAGCTGACAGATTTTCTTGCGCGCCATCCTGAGACCGACTTTATCGAATCCGTGGCTGTGGGCGGGATGAACTGGATAAAAGGCGGGTTGGAGGCCGAGCGTTTTAGCCTTTATTTTCCGCTATCCTTCATCAAGCACCGCCGCCGCTTTGATGCGCTGGTTTGGCTGCAACGCAAGCTTAAACTGCGCCGAAAACTGCCCAAGGGGCTGGCACCCCACATTGGCTCGCAATGGTGGGCGCTGACCCGCGCCACGCTAGAAGCCATTATCGATGACCCCGCGCGGCCGGATTACGATGCGTTTTTCAAGCTCAGCTGGATACCGGATGAAAGCTATTTTCAGAGCCTTGCCCGCAAGCACAGTCGCAACATAAAATCCCGCTCGCTCACCTATGCGCGGTTTGATTTTCGCGGAAAACCGATGATGTTTTATGATGATCATGCTCGTTTTATTGAACATTTGGATAGCTTTTTTGTGCGCAAAGTGTGGCATGGGGCCGAGCAGCTTTACGCGAGCTTACTTGATAGCAACCGTAGCCCCGAACCGCGTAACCCTGATATGGCGGTGGCCTTTCAAGCCAGTATAGACCGCGCCGAATCCCGTTGGCTTAAGGGCCGGGAGGGGCTGTTTATGCAAGGCCGCGCCCCGCGATTGATAGACCTGAATACCGCCACCACCTACACAGTGCTCAGTGGTTTTGACCGTGTTTTCAGCGGTTTGGCCCCGTGGTTGCAGCAGCAAACCGGCATTATTTTACATGAGGATATTTGGTCAAAAGATAAAGCAAAATTTGCGCGTGCGGGCGAATTGCTTAAGCGCAACATGGCCAGTAGCCGCCGGATACGGGATAATAACGCAGAAGGGTTTTTGCTGAATTTTATCTGGAATCACGCGGATGATGACCCGATTTTCAATTTTAACCCCAATACCAGCCCCAGCCTCGCCAAATTTATCGCCAAAGACAAAAACGCCCGTGTTTATCATATCCGGTCGGCGTGGCTGCTTGAGCTATTGCGTGAAGAAAGCCATGACCAAAGCCAGCTGCACGACCGCGTGCAGCGGCTAGCCCTTAAGGAGCAGGCGCAACTGGCCGCTTTGCAAAATGGCCGAGCGGATGTTCGCATTATATCGCTGGCAGAAATCTTTGCCCAACCCGGCGCGGTATTGGAGGATTTACTGCTTTCGCTTCGCCCGCGCCTTGCCAACCAAAACCGCGAAATACCTGCATTTTTGCCCCATGACGGGCTTGAAGCCTATGCCGAATTCCTGAAAGATGCAGGCGTAAACTTGCAAACAGATTTCGATACAGCGCTTGATCAGGATGGCGAATGACGCAGCAACCTTTCAACAGCTTTGTTATCTTTGGGGCCATGCGCACCGGCTCTAACCTGCTGGAATCATACTTAAATCAGTATGGTAAGCTCATTTGCCACGGCGAGCTTTTTCAACGCTCTTTTATTGGTTCATTGGGCACCACAGAGTTTCTGGGTATTGATATCGAAACCCGCAACAGCAACCCTGATAAGCTGCTTGAAGCGGTGCGGGCGGCAAACCCCAACAAAATTACCGGTTTTAGGCTGTTTCAGGAGCATGATCAAAAGGTTATGCAAACAGTTCTGCAAGATCGGTTCTGTGCCAAAATTATTCTGACAAGAGACCCGGTTGAAAGCTTTGTTTCGCTGCAAATTGCGCTCGAAACCAAGCAATGGCTGGTGTCCGATATTGCCCATCGCAAAGTGGTGCAAATCCACTTTGATCTGGAAGAATATGCGACCTACTTGAAAGCGCGGACTGCTTATTATGCGATGGTTGCCAAGGCGCTTGACCTCAGCGAGCAGCCGTTTTTCGAGATAGATTATGAAATGTTAGGGGCGGTGGAAAACATTAACCGCTTGGCCGCCTTTATTGGTGATCGGAAGGGCAAAACGTGGCTGGCAGAGCCGATAAAAAGGCAAAATCCGGGGGCGCTTGCCGGAAAAATCTCAAATATTGTAGAGGTGCGCGCGGCGTTGGATGCGCCGACTCTACATGAGCGCCACCCGCCTAATTTAAGGCCGATTCTGGAGAGCGATACCGATATCTCGCGGGTATATTTTTGCCAGCACACACCGCTGGCCTTTGGGCCACAGCCCGCTGTGCCAGATAAAGGCGTGCGAAATTGGCTGGCGTTTCAAGATAACCGCGCGCCGGAAAATGGCTATTCTTCTCATAAATTTGCCGAATGGCAGGCCCGTAACCAAGGCTCCAGCTTTTTTACTGTGGTTCGGCATCCGGTAGAGCGGGCTTATAATGCCTTTATGGCCAAAATATTTGCGACAACCGAGGGTGGGTATACCGCCATTCGCAAAGATCTTGAGCAACAGTTTGGCCTGCTTTTGCCCCAAGGCGAGATCGCGATTGAGCATGATCGGAGTGACCTCGAGCAAGGTGGTTATGGCCTTGAGGCCCACCGGATATGCTTCAAGCTCTTTCTGGTTTTTGTGGCGGCGAATCTGGTGCATAAAACCAAAATCCGGCAAGATGGCAAGTGGCAGCGGCAAACGGAAATCATCCGCCGCTACCGGATTATGCACCCAGAAGTTATTGTGATTAAAGAAGATAACCTAGAAAACGGTTTGCGATATTTAGAAAATCGGATGAATATCGCACGCGACTTTGGTTGGAAAAACACACCAGATCCCCGCTACCCGTTTTTACTATCTGAAATCTATGACACCGAGATTGAAGAGTTGACCCGCGCGGCTTACGACATAGATTATCAAACCTTTGGCTATAAAGACTTGGGTTAAGCCGCTTGCGAACGCTCGTTTTCCATAAAAATTGAATAAGCTGCTGTGGCATCCCGCGTCGAGCGTAGCTTTTGGCAAGTTGCCCCATTGCGTAAGGTACGAGAAACCCGCGCCAGTGATTTTAGGTGGTCAGTAACCGCGCTTTCAGGCGCAAAGAGAACAAACACCAGATCGACGGGTTGGCGGTCCACTGCGCTAAAGTCAACCGGGGTTTCGAGGTGCAAAAACACGCCGCTTACATGCTCTATTTCTGGCAAGCGGGCATGGGGGATGGCCACGCCATTGCCCATGCCGGTAGGGCCCAAAAGCTCACGCGCCTGCAAGGCGGCCAGCATTTTGCTTTCTGGCAGGCCATAAACCTGCGCCGCCAGCCTAGCTGCATCCTGCAAAACACGCTTTTTGCTACCCGCTTTGGCATCCGCTATAATTGCCTCTGGCAACAGAAATTTTGAAAGCTCCATAACGGGCCCTACCTCTATTTTAAGTCTTGGAATGCGCTATTTTGAGTTGCGCGGATCTATCCAGCCTATGTTACCGTCGTCGCGCGTGTGCACCACATTCACGCCGCCATGCTGGACGTTGCGAAACACCAGCATTGTGGCGCCCATAAGTTCCATTTGCATCACGGCCTCACCCACGCTGAGGGTTTGCACCGAGGTTTCCATCTCGGCCACAATCAGCGGCTGTAGGTTTTCCGGCTCTTCATCTTCTTTTGGAGTCTCAATCACAAAGGTTGGCGCGCCGATGCTTTCGATCGGGTCAATCCGGTCTTTATGGTGGTCTTTTAGCCGGCGCTTATAGCGGCGCAGCTGTTTTTCCATCTTGGAAAGGGCAGCGTCAAAGCTGGCATATACATCATCATTACGGCCTGAAGCTTTGGCGATCATGCCGGTGGCCAGATGCACCATCGCATTGGCCACAAACTCATGCCCGTCCTTGGAAAATGTTACATGCGCCTCGACGGGGCGGTCAAAATACTTGCCGACCGTGCTTTTGAGTTGCTCGTTAACATGGGTGGTGAGGGCGTTGCCCACATCCATATGTTTTCCACTGACTTGAATTTGCATATCATCTCCCCGATTGAGCCAAGCAAAATTGCCCGGACTTTAAATAAACCGGTTCTACAGGGCGCAGAACCTAGGGGCGCTTAGTGCTAAAGTCAACCTGTCGCACCCGCAATTTTTTGCGCCGCAGCATGGATGGCTCGATCCCCATAGTCTCACGATATTTCGCAATCGTCCGGCGCGCAATATCAACGCCGTCTTCTCGCAAAATATTTACAAGTCCGTCATCTGAAAGGATATTTTTGTAGCTTTCTTGCGCAATATGGTGTTTAATACGCGCGCGAATGCCCAGCGCGGAAAACTCCATATTTTTATCAATGCCCGCAATTTTAGCGGTAAAGAAATGTTTCAGCTCAAAGCTGCCGCGACGGCAATTCAGATATTTTCCGGCGGTTACCCGACTCACTGTTGATTCGTGCACTCCGATTTCAGCCGCGATCATCGCCAAAGTGAGTGGCCGCATGGCAATATCGCCCGCTTCAAACCACGAAAACTGATGCGCCACTATCGCGCTGGCGACTTTAAGTATGGTTTGCGCCCGCTGGTCGAGCGCCTTGATCAGCCAGTTGGCAGCCTCGAGGTTTTGTTGGGTGAAATCCGCCGCCGCCTCGCCTGATTTGGCAACCTCGGCAACATAATCTTGATCAACCAAAACCTTGGGCAGGGCCTCAGGTATTAGCGCCACATGCCACATGCCCATTTCGCCTGATTTCACTTCAATTTCTGGCACCACATCCACCACTGGCGCTGGGCCAAGCCCCGCCCCTGGCCGAGGGTTAAGCGCCCGAATTTCAGCAAGCATTTCTTGCACGGCGCTTTCCGGCTCTCCGGTTTTTGCGGCCAGCTTCGCCACATCGCCCGCAGCGACCAGCATTAAGTTGTCCAAAACAATTTCGATCACCGGGTCATAGCGGCCTTGCGCTTTGAGTTGCAGGCCCAAACACTCCGCCACCGAGCGGGCGCCAATGCCCGCCGGTTCACACGCCTGCAATGCTTTCATGGCTGCTTCAATATGGCAGGTGCTGGTCTTTAGCCTGTCTGCCAGCTCAAAAACCGGGCTGCGCAGGTAGCCGCTATCGTTCAGCTCGCCAGCCAAATCTTTTGCAATCCCGGCCACGAGCGGCGGTAAGCGCATCAGCCCGATTTGCTTATGCAGCCCCTCCAACCGCGTTTCGGCCTCGCTGATCATCTCAAGCGCTGAAAATCCGTCATTGCGCGAGCGCGAGCTTGGCAGGGCCAGCAACGGATTTTTCTCGGCCTCGCGCTCCAGATAAGCCTCCAGCTCGGCCCCGCTCAGCTGCAAAACATGGATAGCCTGCTGCAAGCGCGGCGACATCGCCAGCTTTTGCTGTTGCTTTAGCTCTATCCTTTGCGCAATGCCCATCAAGGCCCTCTTAAGTTAAATCCTGAACTGCTCGCCCAAGTAAACCTGCCTAACCTGCTGATTTTGCACCACTTCATCTGGTGTGCCGCTCATAAGCACGGTGCCATCGTGCAAAATATAGGCGCGATCAACAATCTCTAATGTCTCTCTTACATTATGATCGGTTATCAAAACACCAATGCCGCGATCTTTTAAGTGAGAAACAAGGTCTCGGATTTCGTTCACCGCTATTGGGTCCACCCCCGCGAAGGGCTCGTCAAACAGCACATATTTTGGCTGGCTGGCGAGGCAGCGCGCAATTTCCACCCGCCGCCGCTCGCCGCCCGAAAGCGATAAAGCCGAGGCGCGGCGTAGGTGG
>JAJRRX010000112.1 GCA_024279075.1 Alphaproteobacteria bacterium
CAGCGCGCGGGTGGTGCCCTGAGGGCTGATGCGCTCGACCAGCATCGCACAACGGCGGCGGCGATTTTTGGGGTTTTGCGGGTCACATTCGCCCCAATCATTGCCAATGCGCGGCACGCCCGCTGAGGAGCCGCAGCCAAGAATGGTATAGCGATAGGTATCGCTCATGCGGGCCTCCACGCGGCGGCTTTGGCAAACAGGCGGTCAAAGTTTTGGGTGGTTTGGGCGGCGAAGGTGTCTAGCGGCAGGTTAAACACATCGGCCCCAACTTGGGCGGTGAGCGCAGTATAGGCTGGTTCGTTGCGCCTGCCACGATGGGGCGGCGGGGCCAAATACGGTGAGTCGGTTTCTACTAAAATACGCTCGACAGGGGCAGCGGCAAAAATATCGCGGACCTCTTGGGCTTTCTTGAAGGTGGCCACGCCGGACATGGAAAGGTAGCCACCCAGATCCAGCGCGGTTTTGGCCAGCGCGGCGCCAGAAGAAAAGCAATGCATGACCAGCGGAAACGCTCCAATGGCCATTTCGGCTTGCAGGATGTCGGCCATGTCGTCATCTGCCGCGCGGGAATGGATGATCAGCGGCAGTTGGGTTTGGCGGGCCACCTCGATGTGAATGGCGAGGGACCGCTTTTGCACCTCCGCACTTTCCGCTGTGTAATGGTAATCCAGCCCCGTTTCCCCAATGCCGACCATTTTTGGGTGCTTGGTCACCCCCAGCAATTCCTCAACCGATACCATCGGCTCAGCCGCCGCGCTCATCGGGTGGGTGCCAGCGGCAAAAAACACCGGGGCATAAGCCTCGGCAATACCGCGCACTTTATCAAGCGCTTTGAGCTTGGTGCAAATGGTCACCATGCGCTCTACGCCCGCCGCTTGAGCGCGCGCGATAACCTCCGCGAGGTCATCGTCAAAATCGGGGAAATCGAGGTGGCAGTGGCTGTCAACAATACGGGGCATATCGGGCCTTTTGGCTGGGCACTATTAGTTTGCCACAACATATCATGGATAGCGGCGGAAGGGTCAAGCTTTGCGGGCTGAAATTTGAGGCATTACATCTGCTTTTCCCGTGTGACGGGCAAAAGGCGCAGGCCCTTGATTTAGCGTAGCAACAGCGCTATTTGACGTAAGTAATCAAGTGAACACTTGTCAGGATGCCCGATGAAAACCACCTCCCAGCAGCGCCGCGCCTATAAAGGCCCGATTATTTTCAGCCTCGGCTTTCGGCCATTTTTCTTTGGCGCGGGGCTATGGGCGGCTGTGGCGATGACCCTTTGGGTGTTTTTCCTTGCGGCGGGGCTGGATGTGCCGAGCCGCTTTAGCGGGGTTGACTGGCATTTGCATGAGTTTGTTTTTGGCTACAGCTCGGCTGTAATCGCAGGGTTTCTGCTCACCGCCGTGCCAAATTGGACAGGCCGGATGCCGGTGATGGGCTGGCCCGTGGCCGCGCTGGCTGGCCTATGGTTGGCGGGGCGGGTGGCGCTGCTCTTTTCCCTATACCTGCCGGCACTTGTGGCCCCGATCATTGATCTTTCCTTCATTGCGGTGCTGGCTCTGATTATTGCGCGTGAGATCATTGCAGGCAAAAACTGGCGAAACCTGAAAGTGCTGATTATTTTGGCGCTTATTGGCGCGGCTAACGGGTTGTTTCACTATGAGGCCTATACCACGGCGGGCTTTGATGGCTACGGCATCCGCGCAGGTGTAGCCCTGATTGTTATGCTGATTATGGTGGTTGGCGGCCGCATCATTCCGAGCTTCACCCGAAGCTGGCTCATGCGCCAACCCAAGGGCCGCCTGCCTGCCCCAATGGGCGGTTTTGATAAAGCTACAATGGTGGTGAGCGCTGCTGCCTTGCTGCTTTGGGTCATCCTACCCGAGAGCATCGCCACCCGCCCCATGGCGGCGCTGGCGGGCGGGCTAAATCTTGTTCGCCTAGCGCGCTGGGCAGGCCATCGCACCTTCAAAGAGCCGCTGCTTACCATTCTGCATATTGGCTTTTTCTTCATTCCTTATGGCTTTCTGACAATCGCAGCGGGCGATCTCCTCCCCGGTTGGTCTCGCGCCTCGCAAATCCCGCACGCCTTCACGGCAGGGGCTATTGGCCTTGTCACCCTCGCCATGCTCACCCGCACCAGCCTCGGCCATTCCGGCCGGCCACTGGCCGCCACCAAAACCGTGACGGCGATCTATACCTTGGTGCTGCTCGGCGTGCTCACCCGCATCGCGGGCGAGTTCCTGCCCGATGTCGAGCCGCTCCTCCACGCCGCCGCCACCTTCTGGATTTTGGGTTTTGGCCTGTTTGCGATTTCTTTTATCCCGATTTTCGTCAAACCCCGCGTGCAAAAAACACCGAACCTGCGGTAGTTTACAAAGTCACCTCTTCACGCTAAGATCCGGTATGACATTTTTTCGCATATCCGCCCTTTTTGCCCTGCTCTGCATGGCCGCGCCCGCCTTTGCCCAATCCGCCCCGCAATATGACCGCTCGCAGCTTGCCGTGGGTGCCACCTATTCCTGGGAAAGCAGCAACGGCCTGTCCAAGGCAATAAATCTGGGTTTGGTCGACGGGGTCTATCATTTCCTTGTCACGGACCGTGCGGCCAATGGCGACGAAACCGAAACCCTTTACGGCACCAACCAAGAAGGGCGGTTGTTGTGGAGCGACTTGGAGGGAGATATTATCACCTACCAGCCCCATGATTGCTCTTTCGTCACGACAAGCTGCAAATCCGAGCTCTTCGCAGGTGGCAACTCTATTGGCACTACCAGCACCACGGCTTTTTATGCCGACGGCATCTGGACCCACATCGTGGAAACACACATTCAAGACCAGCCGAGCTACACGTCCTATGTATGCGGAATTTATGATCAGGATTCCATAATTCAGGTGCTCTACGCGATTGATAGCGATTCAGACACACCCTTTTGGCTACGCATCACCTCTGGCCCCAATGCAGGCCAATCGCAAGAAATGCTGGCGCGGGTGACGGATGCTTGCCAAAAGGCGCGGCCAATTTCCTGACCCCCCTTTTCAAGCGCCTTAAAAGCCCCTATATATAAAGCGTCCCTTTTAGGGAATATGGTGATAAACGCGCATGTAATAGATGGATCGGACCCGGGGGCGGTACCCGGCGACTCCACCAAATATCCCTTCATTTGAGGGATTACGGGGTCGAAATAGGATCGACGGACGTTCAAAGATGTTAGCTTTTACTCGGCGGACTGCCACCGTATCGGCGTAAAATGTACAATTGCAAATGACAATCGTGCTCCAGTGGCTCTCGCAGCGTAAGCTGTGCGAAATACTG
>JAJRRX010000113.1 GCA_024279075.1 Alphaproteobacteria bacterium
GGCACTAATGGCGGCGGCACTCAGCAATAGACGATGTTTCAACATATTTCTCCGACATTCCGGCCTGCGGCAACCCGCCTGCGCTTGTTGGCAGAATATTAGGTCTTAAAGCGGCAAGGGGCAACGGTTTTTTGCATAGGAATGCCCGATATGGCTATCAGCCGCTTAAGACCTGTCAAATATTGTTAAAAATAGCCTCATTTTGAATGATTTTTGCGAGCAAAACACCCAAGCTTAGGTAAACCCGTTTCAATTTCGGCTTTAACCCCGCCTCTAAACCAATTATGACAAGGCAAACAGCTCAGGATATTCCCATGACCACCACCCGCTTTGCGCCATCCCCTACCGGATACCTCCATATCGGAAACCTGCGCGCGGCGCTGTTCAACTATATAATCGCGCGGCAAAATGGCGGCAGCTTTATCTTGCGGCTGGATGATACCGACCCTGTGCGCTCCAAACCCGAATATGCCGATGCTATCCGTGAGGATTTGCGCTGGTTGGGGTTGGATTGGGACCGCGAGGAAACCCAATCCGCCCGCCTTGGCCGCTATGATGAAGTGGCCGCACAGCTGCGCGGTGATGGCCGGCTTTATGAGTGCTTTGAATCGCCAACCGAGCTTGATTTGAAGCGCAAAAAGCAGCTTAATATGGGCCTTCCGCCGGTGTATGATAGAGCAGCGCTCAAGCTTTCAGAGACAGAAAAGGACGCGCTCAGGGCCGAGCGCGGCAGCTATTGGCGCTTTCAGCTCGACCATAAACGCATTGAGTGGGAAGACGGCATTTTAGGCGCGCAAAGCATAGATGCCGCCAGCGTGTCTGACCCCGTGCTCATTCGCGCCGATGGGCAGGTGCTTTATACGCTGGCTTCGGTGACGGATGATACAGATATGGGCATCACAAATGTGGTGCGCGGGCTGGACCACGTAACAAATACCGCCACGCAAATCCAGATCATCGAGGCTATGGGCTGCAAATTGCCAAGCTTTGCTCACCACTCTATGCTGACAGGCCCGCAGGGCGAGGCGCTTTCCAAGCGGCTCGGGGTGTTGGCGCTGCGGGATTTGCGGGCAAATGGCGTGGAGCCGATGGCGATCCTTTCGCTAATGGCGCGGCTTGGCTCTTCCAAGCCCGTGGAGCTTCGCCAGCATATTAAAGAGGTGATCGAGGGGTTTGCTCTTAGCGATTTTAACGCTTCGCCCACTAAATTTGACGAAGCCGACCTTGGCCCCCTAAGTGCGCGCTATTTTCATGCCGTGCCTGCACCGGAAATGGCGGCAGAAATGGCCGCGATCGGGGTGCCAGAGGGAATGACTGAGGATTTCTGGCTGGCGATCCGCGAAAACATCAACACCCGTGCCGATATCGCCTATTGGTGGGACCTGTGCCAAAATGGTGCCACGCCGGATATCGCAGCAGAGGACGTTAGCTTTATACAACAAGCGCTGGCCAGCCTGCCTGCACGGCCGTTTGACCAGACAACGTGGCCAAGTTGGACAGCGGATTTAAAAGCGACCACCGGACGCAAAGGTAAAGCGCTGTTTATGCCGCTGCGCAAAGCATTGACTGGCGCGGCCAATGGGCCAGATATGAAGCGGCTTTTGCCGTTATTGCAAAAACTGCCCGAGGTTTAGCGCTGCGGCAGAACCAAGACCGTGCCGACATCAATCACGTTAATACTGTTTAAAACATTGGTATTTGCGCTATAAATCGCGGTATAGGATAGGGCATCGCCATAGATTGCCGATGCGATTATAGAAAGAGAATCGCCACGTTCAATCGTCAGCTCCCAGCGCCCATCAATAACCCTAATCCGGTTAACAATCTCGCGCTCGGCGGTGTTGGCGTTGGCCAACGGTTGCGGGGCAGAAGGCGCTACGCTGGCCACACGAGCAGGGCTCTCAAGCGGAACGCCCAAATCAAGGTCTTCGCTGGCTTCGGCCAAGGCATTTAAAAAGTCGGCGCCACTATCTGAAAGGTGGCTACTCTGGTCGGGTAGGGTGGCAACATTGCGAAAAAGGGTTCTGAAATCCAATCCGCCCGCAACAACGGCCACTTGCTGCATAAAGCCTTGCCCGAATTTATCAAAAACCGATTGAGTATAAAAGTCAGCGACTTGATCCATTGAAATGCCGGAGCGTTTTCCTGCATCTGCAAGTCTTAGAATTGATTCCCGAAAGCGCAGATTTACTTTATCCTGTTCAGAGATACTGCGCTCGCTGGCCCCTTCAACGAGGGTTTGTAAAGCCCTGGAGGCGCGATCGGCATAAAAGGATAATCGACGCAGATCAGAATCGCTGATCGAGTCGATCTGGGCTTGCGTATACGTTAAGCCAAAAAGCCCCGTAGGCACTGCATTTTCAGTTGAAAACCGTGCGTCTGCACTGGCCCCTCCCGCAACCATTGTTGCTAGAAAAACCAAATTCTTGAAAACTTGCATCTAACCGCCCTCATCGGGGGGAATGCGCTTAAGATTCAGGTACAACCACCGTAAGTCCGAGGATCAACCAGTTTTGCATTCCACCACGATAATATTTAAGTTTATCAGCAGGATACCCAACGGAAAGTAGGTTCCGTATCGCGCGAGGTGAC
>JAJRRX010000114.1 GCA_024279075.1 Alphaproteobacteria bacterium
GCCCATATTACCAGTGCTAGAGATACCCCTTCGGGTTTCCCTCCTGCCAGCGCCAATGATCCTCACACATTTTTGCCAAGTCATATTGGGCCTCCCAGCCGAGCATATCTTTGGCTTTGCGGGCATCCGCGCAATATATCGTTACGTCGCCCGCGCGGCGCGGTGCCACTTGCGAGGCGATCTTGAAACCGCAAGCTGCCTCCCAAGCGGCATGCACTTGTTTTACCGATGAGCCTTGCCCTGTGCCAAGGTTAACCACTGGTGTTTCGTTATCGACCGAGGCCTCCGAGAGCAAATAATCAATCGCTTTTACATGCCCCCGCGCGAGGTCCATCACGTGGATATAGTCTCTGATCGCGGTGCCATCGGGTGTGTCATAATCATCGCCAAAGATATTGAGAATCTCCCGCCGGCCTGTGGCGACCTGCGCGATAAACGGGAACAGATTGTCAGGAAAACCAAGCGGGTCCTCGCCAATTTGGCCCGAGGCATGCGCCCCCACGGGGTTAAAATAGCGCAGCACCAGCGAGCGCCAGCCCGGCCCGATGCTGGTGATATCGGTGAGAATTTGCTCCACCATCAGCTTGGTTTTGCCGTAAGGGTTAACCGGCCCCGTGGGCACGTGCTCATCCATCGGCATGGTTTCAGGCGCGGGCTCGCCGTAAACCGTGGCAGAGGAGGAAAACACGCCGTGCTTTACCCCGTGCCGCAGCATGGCGTTAAAAAGGCAAGTGCTGCCCGCCACATTTACATCATAATACAGCTCGGGGCGGCTCACGGATTCACCAACGGCTTTTAGCCCCGCAAGGTGAATAACGGCAGCGATATCATGCGCTTCAAACAAAGCATCCAGCGTGGCGGCATCACGAATATCGCCCTCAATAAATGTCGGCGCGCCGTTAGTCATCCGCCCAACCCGCTCGATCGAGGTGCGGGAAGAATTGGTGAGGTTATCCAGCACTACCACCTCATAGCCGCTGTTCAGCAGCTCCAACACCACATGGCTGCCAATAAACCCGGCCCCGCCGGTTGCAAGTATTTTAACCATTAAAACATTCCTCAATTCTGTGTAGCGTCTGCATGCAAGGCAGGCATTGCGCCACGCTGGCATTGGGCTCTCGCCCCTCTGAAATCGCCGATAAAAACTCACGGTCGATCAGCTCTATCCCGCTGCTTGACACCGCCACGCCACTGAGATCAATCTGTTCCTCGTTGCCATCAAACAGGTCATCATAGCGGGCCAAATAGGTGCCGTTATCGCAAATATAGCGAAAATACGTGCCGAGCGGCCCGTCATTATTAAAGCTAAGGGAGAGCGTGCAAAGCGCACCTGACGGGTTTTTCAGCCCGATGGACATGTCCATAGCGATGCCCAGCTCGGGGTGCTTTGGGCCTTGAAGGCCATAAACTTGCGCTGGCCGCTCACCCGTTTGATAAGCAAACAGGTCCACCGTGTGGGCTGCGTGGTGCCAGAGCAAATGGTCCGTCCAACTGCGTGGTTGCCCTAGTGCATTTGTGTTGGTGCGGCGGAAGAAATACGTTTGCACATCCAGCTGTTGCAGGGTAAGCTCGCCTGCTTGAATGCGGTTATGGATCCACTGATGCGAAGGGTTAAACCGCCGCACATGCCCTGCCATAGCCACCTTGCCGCTGGCCTTGGCTGCGGCCACCAGCGCCTCGCTATCCGCCAAGTTATCCGCCATCGGAATTTCCACCAACACATGCTTGCCCGCTTTAAGGCAGGCAATGGTTTGGGCGGCATGAAGCTGGGTCGGGGTTGCCAATATCACCGCGTCCACCTCGGGCATAGCCAGCGCAGCCGCCAGCTCCGTGCTGGCATGGCCAATCCCGCGCTCTGCCGCAAAGGCTTCAATTCCGTCGCCCGTCGCACCAATCACCGACACCACCTCGGCCCCGTCAATTTTTGCCAAAGCATCCAAATGCTTGCGCCCAAAAGCCCCTGCCGCGCCTGCCACACAAATCTTCATCTACGCCCCCTTTAAAATGCCAAGCAGCCGCACGGCCTCCGCCGCCGAGTCATTCGCTTGCCAAATTTCGCTACCAAAGGTCACAAAATCGGCATGGTCGCGCACCGCGCGCAGGCTGGGCTCATCCATGCCGCCTTCGGCCACCACAGGCACCTCGATCATCTCGCTCCACCACTGAAAAAGCGCAGGCTCAGCCCGCGCGCCATCACCCAGCCCGCCCATATCACCCACCGGCCCAAAGCAAATATAATCCACGCCGATCTCTGCCGACGTCATCCCAGCGTGCTTAGAGCTGCCACAGTAAGTGCCGACTATTGCATCCTCGCCCAGCACCTTGCGCGCCTCGCGCACATTCCTGGACGAGCTCACCAAATGCACCCCGTCCAACCCGTGCTTTTCAACCATGCGAAAATGCTCATCTACCACGATCGCCACATCTCGCGCATGGCAAATATCGCGCAGCTGGTCCGCCGCCCGCCCTAAAGCGGCCTCATCCGTGGTTGCCAAAGCAATGCGGACACAAGATACCGGAACGGCATCCAGCACCGCGGCTAGCTGCGGCGCAAAGGCCGCCAAATCAAATTCAGTCGGGGTCGCCAGATATATCTGGGCAAAATCTTCTTCAGGCATGTCATTTCCCATCTTGGTTTCCACCTTTTAGCCCGCAATTGGACTAAGGGAAAGCACCCTGCCAAATTATTCGAGTAGTTCCGCGCATATATGAAAGGCCTCCATCGGCGCGGCACAAGGCCCACTCCCATGCGCCTTTCTAACCGCCTCTTCCAGCGCCTCAATCACCGCTTCAATGCTCAGCGTATCGCGCGCAGCCACCTCATTGGCCAATGGCCCACCCATACCAAAGCCAAGCGCCACCTCGCGCGGGCTGGCGGCATGGGATGTCAGCGGAATTCTCTCAAATGAAATACTGCCAAATCCGGCCCTTCGCAGGTCCTCTACAATCAAACCTAGGTCAAAATATCCAAAAGGAAGCTTCATAAATTGTGGAGGATTATCAGGATAAAGTTTGCCAATCCCTTCATGGATGGTCTGCGCGAAATGGTTATTCTCCAGCGAATCCCAAACGCTAAACACATATTTTCCGCCTGATTTTAGCACGCGTGCGACTTCAGAATAGGCCTTATGCTTGTCCGGAAAAAACATCACACCGAATTGACAAATAACAGTGTCAAATTGCCCCGTTTCAAAAGGTAGCGCGGTTGCATCGGCCACCTGAAATTCCAAATGATCTTCCCGCACCTTGGTTTTGGCGATCTCCAGCATGGGCGGGTTAAAATCGGTGGCGACATAGCGGCCGGCCTTAAGCTTTGGGGCCAAATTTCGTGTCACAATGTCTGTGCCACAGGCCAGTTCCAGCACATCTCCGCCTTTGGGGTCCACCGAGTTGGCCAATATCTTCGCGTATTGCGAAAAGATAATCGGCACAAAATGCCGCTCATAATTCTCCGGAATTGTACCGGTAAAGGCGCTATAACTCTTATCCATATCCTTCTCCCCAGAAAAACCCTAGGGTGTAAACACGTTCACGACAAGCTATTACGCACCCGGCGCCCAGCCCGCCGCAGCCATATGAAAGCCCTCAAAGCTAAACGCAGGCGATACTGTGCAGCCCACCAGCGTCCAATCGCCCGTGCTGCGCGCGGCCTGCCAATGCCTCTCCGGCACAATCAGTTGCGCCTGCTGCCCCGCCAAAATATCCGGCCCCAGCATTGTTTCCACCACTGGCCCCGCATCGCTCACCGCTGTGGAAAGCACCAAAGGCGCGCCCGCGTGAAAATGCCAAATCTCGGTGGAGTCAATCCAATGCCAATGCGAGCGCTGCCTCGCTTCCAGCAGGTAATAAATCGCACTCCCCGCTGGGCGACCCACACCTGTGGCCAGCCAAGTTTGCCGATACCAGCCGCCTTCCGGGTGGGGAGAAAGTTCTAATTTTTCAATGATATACGCAGCATTTCTCATGTTAATCTTGCCTCTTTCGGAAAGTGAATATTAAATTGCCGCAGCCCTTCAGGGCTAAAAGAAACCACACGGCTATCGGGCAGTCGCCGCAGCCAGCCCAAAACCTCAAACCGCTTAAATACCGCCACGCCAAGCGCGCCGCCAAGGTGGTTTTTGCGGGCGGACCAATCAAGGCAAGGCTTGCATTTCAACCCCTCGGCTTCCACGCCCAGCGCCCGCATCTTTGCCAGCCCTTCGGGGCGCAAAACCAGCCCCTCCGCGCTGCCCTCAATCATCCCGTCCCGCAGCATTGCTTCCAGCATCTGCACGCCCATTTCGCCCGCCAAATGCCCATAGCAGGCCCGCGCCTTGCGCAGGGCAGGGTCCTTTGGCCCTGTGCGCACGCGCATTTGCCCCGTGCGCGCAGCAACCCCC
>JAJRRX010000115.1 GCA_024279075.1 Alphaproteobacteria bacterium
AGCCCTGAATATGGCGCGATTTGAGCAGCCCGATGCAATTATTGTGCACCAGCGTTTGATGGAAGATGGCGATAGCCTGCGGCTTATTTCAGCCCTGAGGGCCCGGCCCGAAACCCGCCAAGCGGTGATGATTTATGTGGTTTCAGATGGCGCAATAGAAACGGCGGCCAAAGCGCTGGATCTTGGCACCAGTGATTATGTGCTGGAGCCATTTGAGCCCGAGGAGCTAACCATTCGCCTGCGGACCCAGTTGCGACGCAAGCGCTATTCTGACCAGTTGCGTTCCAATGTGCGGCATGGGCTGAAAATGGCGGTGATCGACCCGCTCACTGGCCTTTATAACCGCCGTTACGCCACGCAACACATGCAAAAAATCGTTGAGCGCGCGCAAGAATCCGGCAATGGTTTTGCGGTAATGATGATGGACTTGGATAAATTCAAGCTCATCAATGACACCGAGGGCCATGATGCCGGCGATATGGTGCTGAAAGAATTCTCCCACCGTATTCAAGAGAATGTGCGCGGGGTGGACCTTGTGGCGCGTATGGGGGGCGAGGAGTTTCTTGTGGTTATGCCCGATGCCAGCGCTATGGTGGCCAAGCATGTATCCGAGCGCTTGCGCCGCGCGGTTGAGTGTAAGCCGTTTGTTACGGCGGCCGGGGTGGAGCTGAAAATCACCGTAAGCATCGGTGTAACCATTGGCAAACCCAGCGATGATGACCCCGACCTGCTGATCAAGCAGGCAGATACCGCGCTTTATGCCGCTAAAAGCAATGGGCGCAATCTGGTTTCGTTTCACGAAGCGGCATAAAACCCCGCACTTTAACAGATTTTTTTGTGCAACGCTTGCCCATTAACGGCAAGGAGGCTATGGGTAGTTACCACATGGCACATGCAAAGAGATTGTCTGAATGACCACACGTTCACAGCCGCCCAAGCCTGTTGTTTTATGTATTCTTGATGGTTGGGGCCTATCGCCAAATACCGAATTTAACGCGGTGGCACAGGCAAAAACCCCGTCTTTTAACTGGTTAATGCAGAGCTCTCCCAACGCCACGCTGATTGCGTGCGGCGAGGATGTCGGGCTGCCTGAGGGGCAAATGGGCAATTCTGAGGTTGGCCATACCAATATTGGTGCGGGGCGGGTTGTTTGGATGGACCTGCCAAAAATCAATAATGCGATAAAAGATGGCAGTTTTGGCCAAAACCCAGCTTTGCAACGCTTTATTGCGGCTCTTAAAGCCAGCGGCGGCACAGCGCATTTAGCGGGTTTGGCTTCGCCGGGCGGGGTGCACGCGCACCAAGATCATATCGCCAAAGCCGCGCAGGTAATAGCAGCGGCAGGGGTGCCAGTGCGGCTGCATGCTTACCTAGATGGCCGAGATGTTCCGCCTAAATCAGCGCTGGAGCAAATTGAGGCTTTGGAGGCTGCGCTGCCCGCAGGGGCCAAAATTGCCACTACTATTGGTCGTTTTTTCGCGATGGACCGCGATAACCGTTGGGAACGGGTGCAAAACGCCTATGAGTTGATGGCCAATGCCAAGGGCGCGGCGGCGAAAAGCGCGAGCGCCGCCATTCAGGCAGCCTACGGCGCGGGTGAAACGGATGAGTTTATCAGCCCGGCTTTCATCGGCGATTATAGCGGCATGCAGGATGGCGACGGGCTGCTCTTCATGAATTTCCGCGCTGACCGCGCCCGCGAGATTTTGCGTGCGCTGGCCGAGCCAGAGTTTGACGCCTTTAATACGGGAGTGCGGCCTACCTTTGCCATTGTGACCGGCATTGCGGAATATTCAACCTTGCACAATGAATATATGGAGGTGATGTACCCGTCCGAACCGATCGTAAACACGCTGGGCCATTGGGTGGCGACCCATGGTAAAAGCCAATTACGGCTAGCCGAAACTGAAAAATACCCACATGTGACGTTCTTCCTCAATGGCGGTGAGGAGGCCCCCGAGGCGCAGGAAGACCGCTATGTCGCCCCCAGCCCCAAGGTGAAAACCTATGATATGCAACCGGAAATGTCGGCTGCGGAAGTCACCCAACACTTTGTTGAGGCGATCAAATCGCAAGCTTATGACCTGATTGTGGTAAATTATGCCAACCCGGATATGGTAGGCCATACCGGTGACCTTGCGGCGGCGGTTAAGGCCTGCGAAGCTGTGGATGCAGGCGTGGCAGAGGTGCTTGAGGCGCTGGAAAGCGTAGGCGGCACCATGCTGCTAACTGCCGATCACGGTAATTGCGAGGTGATGATTGACCCGATCACTGGCGACCCGCACACAGCACATACGCTTAATCCGGTGCCAGTGGTGCTGTTTAACGGCCCAAAAGGGGCCAAGTTGCAGGCAGGCAGGTTGGCGGATCTTGCCCCGAGCCTGCTCGAATTAATGCAGCTGGAACAACCAGAGGAAATGACCGGTGTGTCATTGATAACCTATTGAAAAAGCTAATTTTCTTTTTGGTGTTTGCCGCCAATCTCGCCATGGCACAGCAAGACCCAGTGCTCGCTCTGCGTGATGCGTCCCAACGCATAGAAGCGGCGAGCGTGGCTTTAGTGGCAGCAGAAGAGGCCGAGGACAAGATCGGCGCGCTCTCTGTCGCCATTCGCAGCCTTGAAGAAGGTTTGGCCTCTCTTCGCCTTGCGCTTCAGGCCTCCAAATCGGAAGAAGCGGCCAAGCAGGTGGAACTGATGGGAAACCGTGGCGAACTGGGCCGCTTGCTGGCGACCCTGATCGCGCTGCAAAATACGCCCGCCGCGCTTTCGGTTTTGCACCCCGAAGGGGCCACGGCTTCGGCGAGAGCAGGGGCGATGTTAAGCTCGCTGACACCGGCTTTACGCGAAGAAGCCAACCAACTTCGCGGTGAGTTGGCAACGATTTTGGCGCTGAACGCCCTACATGACAAGGCGCTCATCAATATGCAAACAGCACTCGGCACGCTGCAAAATGCACGAAATGCGCTAACAGTGGCGATCAGGGAAGAGCAGCCAGAGGGCGGTAATCCGGTGTCGGATGCGGGGCTTTCGGAACTGGCGCAAGCCAGCCAAGACCTCACGACGCTGGCTGCCGCGCTCAGCGCACGCTTTCCGGCAGGGGCCACGCTGCCCGATACCGGCGCACTGCGCGGCGATTTGCCAATGCCGCTCGTGGGCACGATTACGCGACGGTTTAATGCGCCAAACGGAGCGGGTATTCGCCAGCCTGGCATTGTGATTACCGCGCCTGCGCTTTCCCTTGTTTCGGCACCGCAGGCGGGGATTGTCCGGTTTTCGGGGGATTTTTTAGAATACGGGCAGGTGGTTATTTTGGAACCCGCGCCAAATCAGCTGCAAATCTATGCCGGATTCGGACAAGTTTACGTGAAGGCGGGAGAAGTGCTTGAATCTGGTGCCGCAATGGGGCTTCTTGGGGGAGAGATGCCGGATTCTGCCGAGTTCTTGGCGGAAAGTGGCAGTGAAAATGACAAGCGTGCCGAAAGCCTCTATATA
>JAJRRX010000116.1 GCA_024279075.1 Alphaproteobacteria bacterium
CCCACCTTCGGGGTTTTCCTTACCTGCATTTGCGCATAGGCTGACCAAAAGGTCAGGAGAGCACCATGCAATACGAAACTATCCTTTATCAGGCCACCGATGATGTGGTCAAAATCACCCTCAACCGGCCACAAGTGATGAACGGGCTCAACGCGCAAATGCGGGTGGACCTGCTGCACGCGGTCAAGCATGCGCCGCTCGATGGGCGCGTGATTGTGCTGACGGGGGCAGGGCGCGGCTTTTGCTCAGGGCAAGATCTTGGCGACCGGGTGAATGCCGGTGATATCGATATGGAGCGCACGTTGCTTGAGGAATACGAGCCGCTGCTCAAGGCGATTTACGAGTGTCCGATTCCGACGATTGCTGCCATTAACGGCCCCGCCGCTGGGGCTGGGGCCAACCTTGCGCTGGCCGCTGATGTGGTCATCGCTACGCAATCTGCGTTTTTCATTCAGGCATTCGCGCGTATTGGCCTGCTGCCGGATGCGGGCGGCACCTATTGGCTGCCACGCCAAATGGGCTTTGCCAAGGCGATGGGGGCGGCTCTTTTTGCTGATAAAATCACGGCGTACCAAGCCGCTGATTGGGGGATGATTTGGGAATCTGTGCCCGATGACGCCTTTGCTGCCACCATTGATGCTCGCGCCAGCAAGCTCGCCACAGGCCCGACCAAAGCCTATAAATACATCAAGCAAGCCATGCGCGCGAGCTTTGATAACAGCCTTGATGAGCAACTTGCGCTGGAGGCCAAGCTGCAAGGCAAAGCAGGCAAAACCCGTGATTTTACCGAGGGCGTGATGGCCTTTATGGAAAAACGCCCGCCCAAATACGAAGGCCGGTAAATGCGCCTCGATCAGGTTAAAACCGCCCCCAAGCCCTATGACCCCGCCCGCGGGGCTGAAGCGCGGGCGCGGTTTAATGGCTTGCCCGAGCGGCTGCTGGACCTGATTGAGGGCGTGGCCGGAAGCAGCGCTTACCTGAATGCCTCAATTCAAAAGGAATCCGATTGGCTGGCCAGTATAGCCCGCGCGCCGGTTGACGCGAGTTTTGATGCGCTCCTGCATTTTGATGCCGCCACCTTCCAAGCCCTGTCGGACCAGCTCCGCATTGCCAAACGGCGCGGCGCGTTGCTGATAGCGCTGGCTGATATCGGCGGGCTGTGGACGCTAGAACAAGTCACCGATGCGCTTTCCCGCTTGGCGGAAACCGCTGTGGAAAGCGGCTTGCAGTTTCTGGTCAGCGCTGAGGCCGCGCGGGGTAAGCTGGCAGCAGACCCAAGCGAGGCCGCAGGCATGTTTGCCCTCGCAATGGGGAAAATGGGCGCATATGAGCTGAATTATTCCTCTGATATTGACCTAATTATCCTGTTTGACGAAAGCCGCCATGCGCCTGAAAGCTGGGGCGAGCTTCGTGCCGCCTTCATCCGCATCACCAAGCGACTCATTAAACTCCTGAGCGAAAACACCGCCCAAGGCTATGTGTTCCGCACCGATCTCCGCCTGCGCCCCGATGCCTCTGTTACCCCTGTTTGCATCGCCACAGAACCCGCCGAGCGCTACTATGAAAGCCTCGGGCGCACGTGGGAGCGGGCGGCTTTTATCAAGGCGCGGGCCTGCGCAGGGGCCATTACCGCTGGCGAAGATTTTCTCAAACGGTTGGAGCCGTTTATCTGGCGGCGGCATTTGGACTATGCTGCGATTGAGGACGCGCATGACATGCGGCTTCGCATTCGTGAACATAAAGGGCTGCACGGGCCGATTGTGGCCGCGGGGCATGATATGAAGCTCGGGCAGGGCGGTATTCGCGAGATCGAGTTTTTCGCCCAAACTCAACAGCTTATTCTTGGCGGCAAAGATCGTAGCTTGCGGATGCGAGACACCATCGGCGCGCTGAATGCCTTGGCTGCCAAGGGGTTTGTGCCCAAAGCGGTGGCGGGCGCGCTTGTCAAAGCCTACAAAACGCACCGCATCTTGGAGCATCGCATTCAGATGTTGGATGACGCCCAAACCCATATCATCCCTGAAGATATCGCCAAGCGGCAGCAGTTGGCCATGCTATGTGGCTTTGCCTCGCTGCAGGAGTTTGAAGCCGAAACCACGGCGCGCTTGGGCAATGTGCACAGCATTATTGAAGCGTTTTTCAATGATGAATCAGAAAGCACAGCACCCAAAACCACATGGGCCGAGCCTGTGCGAGCCAGTGAAATCACCAATGGTTGGCTGGGCTATCCGGCTTTACGATCAGACCGCGCGCGCCGGATTTTTGCAAAGCTTAAGCCGCAAATTTTGGC
>JAJRRX010000117.1 GCA_024279075.1 Alphaproteobacteria bacterium
ATCAGAAAGCACAGCACCCAAAACCACATGGGCCGAGCCTGTGCGAGCCAGTGAAATCACCAATGGTTGGCTGGGCTATCCGGCTTTACGATCAGACCGCGCGCGCCGGATTTTTGCAAAGCTTAAGCCGCAAATTTTGGCTAGCCTGTGCAAAGCGCAAGCGCCGGATGAAGCGCTGATACAGTTTGACAGGTTTTTGCGCGGGCTGCCAGCGGGGGTGCAGGTGTTTGCCCTGTTTAAAGCCAACCCGGATTTGCTGGATATGCTGATTGATATTTGCACAATGGCCCCTGATTTGGCGCGCTACCTTGGCCAAAATCCGAGGGTGTTGGAAGCGGTTATTAGTGCTGAATTTTTTAAGCGCCTACCCGCGCAAAATGAGCTAAGATCAGAGCTAGCAGTCGAGCTAAGCCATTGTAGCGACTATGAACAGCAGCTAGACGCCACCCGCATTTGGGCGCAAGAGCAGCGCTTTCGTGTCGGGGTGCATTTGCTGCGTGGCATTGCAGGGGCCGATGAAACGGCGCAGGCATATTCCAATATCGCCGAGGCTTGCGTCGCGGGGTTGTTTAACGTTGTAGCCGCGCATTTTGCCACCCGCCACGGCCCGCCGCCAGGCTTTGGGGCCGCTGTTATTGCTATGGGCAAGCTTGGTTCGCGCGAGATGACGGTCTCCTCTGACCTTGATTTGATCGTGGTTTATAATGCTGACGGCGAAGAGGCCTCAATGGGGAAGCGCCCCTTGGCTGTGCAAATTTATTACGCGCGCTTTACCCAAGCGCTGGTTTCTGCGCTGACGGTCTCCACCTCCAAAGGCGGGCTTTATGAGGTCGATATGCGTTTGCGGCCCTCGGGCAGGCAAGGGCCGGTGGCGACCTCGATCAGCGCTTTTGAGCACTATCAGAAAAATGAAGCCTGGGTGTGGGAGCATATGGCGCTATTGCGCAGCCGTGTGGTGGCGGGGCCTGTAGCGCCAGCATTGCGGGCTGTGATTAATGAGGTTTTGAGCCACCCGCAGGCAGAGGCGCATGTGCTGCAAAACCTGCAAGACATGCGGGCGCGGCTGACCGAGGCTAAAGAAGCGCGTAGCCTTTGGGATGTAAAAAACGGAAAAGGCGGGCTGATGGATGTTGAGCTTTTACTGCAAGCAGGCGGGCTTATTGTAGCAGCACCGGTGGGGCAGCGCGCGCAGGATCTGGCAGCGGCGGGGTGGCTTTCGGCTGATGAAACAGCACAAATCTCGCAGGCGCTGAGCCTTTATCAGAAGGTGCAACAAGTGAGCCGCTTGGCGGTGCAGGGCATTTTTGACCCGGTAAAATCCGGCAGTGGCGCCGCCCAGTTATTGGCCCGCACCTGTGGCTTTGAGGATATCGCCGCGCTCGAAAATGCGCTTGACGATACCCGCCGTGAAATGGCAAGTCTTATCGCAGAAAAACTAGGCGAAGCGCAATGAACCCAACCAAAAATGACCCGCGCGGCGTGATCGCCGATGCTTACAAGATCGAGGGTATATCAGCACCGGAATGCCGATCCATTTTCCTTGATTGGGCCTTGGAGCCGCGGGAGGCGGGCGAATTGCACGCAGCCGCGCGCAGTTTGCTGGCGCAATTTTCTGCCCATCCTGCGCACCCGATGACGGCTATTTTGAAAGAGGCAACGATAGAGCTTTCCGCCGCCCCCAAGCGGCGCGGCGGGCGCTTAGGTAAGCGCGTGTAGCACCCGCACCCAAGAGCGCGCGCCCTTTTGGAAGCTGGTCAGGGAGTACTTCTCATTCGGCGAATGGATTTGGTCATCTTCCAGCCCAAAGCCGATCAGCATTGAATTCATCCCCAGATATTCCTGAAAATGCCCGACGATCGGAATGGAACCGCCACAGCCGATAAACACCGCTTCATTTGGCCATTCATCGCTCAGCGCTTGCCGCGCGGCGGTAAAATAGGGGGCGTCTATGGGCATATTTGTGGCACCGGCACCATCTTTGGCGCGGTATGAAATCGTGCAATCGGGCGGCAGGCCGTCCTCTAGGTATTTTCGGAAAGTAGTTTGAATCGCTTCGTGGTCCTGCGTGCCTACTAACCGAAAGCTTACCTTGGCACTGGCCTCGGCGGGCAGCACGGTTTTAAAGCCAGCACCGGTGTAGCCGCCCCAAACGCCGTTAATATCACAAGTAGGCCGCGCCCAGATCTGCTCAAGCGCCGTGAAGGCGCGCTCTCCGGAAGGGTGACTAAGATCAACTTCGCCAAGGAAATTTTCGACCTTAAAATCAAGGCTTTCCCATTGGGCTTTTATAGTGTTGGAACCCGGTTCGACGCCATCATAAAAGCCCTCAAGCGTGATGCGGCCCTCATCATCATGCAGGCCTGCCAGCAACTTGGCCATAACGCGATTAGGGTTGATGGCCGGGCCGCCATACATGCCGGAATGCAGGTCTCGGCTGGCGGCATGAATAGTAAAATCCTCAGACACCAGCCCGCGCAGCATGGTGGTGATGGCAGGGGTATCTGCGTCCCACATGCCGGTATCGCAGACCAACGCATAGTCGGCTCGCAACTCGTCGGCGTTTTCTTTCAAAAACGGAATAAGCGAGGGTGAACCGGACTCTTCCTCGCCTTCAAGGAGAATGGTAATGGCGCAGGGCAGGGTGCCATTAACCGCCTTAAAAGCGCGGCAAGCCTCGATAAAGGTCATGAGTTGGCCTTTATCATCCGAGGCCCCGCGCGCGCGAATAACTGTGCCTTTGGGGGTTTCTTCCAGCGTCGGCTCAAAGGGCGGGTTATCCCATAGCGCCAAAGGATCCACTGGTTGGACATCATAATGGCCATAAAACAGCACATGTGGGCCGGGGCTACTGAAATGGGCAACCACCATCGGGTGGCCGGATGTATCGCGGCGCGAGGCCTCAAACCCGATGGAATTAAGATCCTCCACCAGCCAATCTGCAGCGTCTTTACAGGCTGATTTATAGGCGGGGTCAGTGGATATGCTCTCGATGCGCAAAAGGGCAAAAAGGCGCGCGAGGGCGGCATCGCTATCGCTATCAAGTTGGGCTAGAATTTGGTCTGGCATGGGGGCTCCAAAAAAAAGGGCGCAGAGAAAGCGCGCCCAGTTTACCTTGTTGTAAAGGCTTAGTTAAATGGGTCGTTACTGCGGAACCCGCTAAAAATACGCCGCTCACAGGCGCGGTGTTGGTTGAGTGTAGCGGACGTGCCGCGCAGGGAGAAACGTGCAATTTCATTGCCGCGATCATTGCGAAGATAAAGCGTGTTTCCACGCGCAACTTCGTTAAAAAACCGGCTAAGGCCACCGTTTGGCGGGGTGACGACGGTGCGGATTTTATTGTTCCACTTGGTGCCACTAATATTCCAGGCACCACGACGATCAATTTCAACCACAAAATCCTGATTTAACTCTTCTGTGCCAAAATCCCAGCCTTCGTTTTCAAACTGGATCACATAGTCGCCGGTGCTAATTGTGAACATGTTAAATACGTAATCATCGCCATTTACGGTGCGGCTTTCACAGCTTTGAGAGCCATCGGAATGCTGATTAAGATCAAGCCGCCAATAACCGCGTGAATAAAGCGTATCAAAGGATGTATAATCATCCCAAACGCCGGATTGCGCGCTAGTGGACAGAACAGTAAGCGCTAAAGTTGCGCTGGCGAGTGTTTTTAAAAACGACATGGAAACCTCTATTTTACAATGCTTACTTTTTGGTTTTTCAAGTAAACGCTGAAAACCTTTATAGGTCAAGAAGACAAGGCATTAGCGCAGGGCGGTTTTTCGGAATACTTTAGGAGATTGGCCGTAGGTTTCAGTGAACACGCGCGTAAAATAGGCAGCCGAGGTGAAGCCGAGATCAGCCGCTATCCGGTTGATTTTAGCATCGGTTTCCTTGAGTAGATACCGCGCCTCTTCCATGGTTTTTTCGCGAATAAACTTAGTGGCCGGTTTACCCGCCGTTTCGCGGCAGACCCGCGTGAGGTGAGTGGTGGTAACGCCGAGGTTTTTAGCATAATCACGCACAGTATCGTGGCTAGCATAGCGGCTATTGAGGCGGGTCACAAACCGGCGCATCAGGCGGCGCTTGGCGCTATCGGTTTCAAGGTCTTTACGGTTATTTGTAGTATCAATCCGGTTAAATAGCACCGCCAGAAGGCCGACAGAATAAATCAGCGCCGTGCCACGCATTTCCTCCTTGTTCATAAATTCCTCTTGCACCGCCGAAAAGGCATTGCTGAGCTGGCGTTGGTTGAGCGGTTTAAGCACCG
This sequence comes from Alphaproteobacteria bacterium, assembly GCA_024279075.1. Lineage (GTDB taxonomy): Bacteria > Pseudomonadota > Alphaproteobacteria > Rhodobacterales > Rhodobacteraceae > UBA3077. Next base: position 4,271 of record JAJRRX010000117.1, read on the forward strand.
TGGTTAAAATTGGGGTGTGGGGCAGTGGCACGCGGAGCCTATCTGGGATATCAACCTGCCAGCCGATGGTGCCCGGTGAAAGCTCAAGGTGAAACAGCGTTTGTGATGGAATAAACATAGCAATATTGCTGCCAAAACCTTGCTGAGTGCTGTCGATAAAGGCCCGACCGCCGCCACGCGTGATCCAAATCAGGTGGTGGTTATTAGCGGTGGTTTGGTTATCATCACGATTTACGCGCGCACCGGTTAGGGCGCGGCTGGTGATACGGTTCCCGAGCACCTCGGGATCAGCTATGGGTTTACGCAAAATGTCTGCCTCGTTCTGCTTGTTTTTTATTGAGAATCGAACATTTGTGATTCGAATGCAAGCATTTTCTGCAAGTATTTTTGGATTCAGGTTTTGAATCCAATACCTTAGCGGAGGAGGGCGCTTAGGTCTGGCTTTGTAGGCATGTTAATTTGGTGCCAATCCTTCATTTTGCTGCGGAACCATGTGCGCTGTCGTTTGGCAAATTGGTGTGTGAGCGTTTTTGCTTTATTTACAGCCTCTTGCAAGGTTATGTTCCCATCAAGCGCTTCGATGATCTCGCGTGCGCCAATAGCGCGGTTGGCAGGAAGACATGGCTCATAACCCGCCGCTTTGGCGGCTTTACATTCCTCGATCGCGCCTGATTCCATCATGGCTTCAAAGCGCATATCGATGCGTGTATTTAGGTCATTAGGCTGCCAGTTCAATAAGATAGGTATTGTTTCTTCAAGTGAAATCAGCGAGGGCGTAGGGCGGGCATGCCAATAGCTTAGCCCTTTACCCGTGGCCTCCAGCACTTCCCAAGCCCGCTGAAGCCGCGCTGGGTTGTTTTGGTCTAGCTTAGCAAGCGTTTCAGGGTCCTGTCGCGCGAGTTGGTTCTTAAACCACGCCACACCAACCTGTTCTCTATACTCATTTCCTGTTGTGCGGATATCTGTCGGGATGGCAGGGATTTCCGAGAGGCCATTGATTAGCGCGCCAAAATATAGGCCTGTGCCGCCGACAATAATTGGCGTTTTATCTGTATTATCAAGCAGAACAGCAACGTCCTTAATCCATTCACCAACGGAATAGTCTTGATGTTCATCGACATGTCCATACAGAAAATGCGGCGCTTGCGCCAACTCTTCGTCAGATGGGCGTGCTGTCAAAACCCGCCATTTACTATAAACTTGCAGCGCATCGGCATTGATAATAATGCCATCAATTTGCCGCGCAATTTTAATAGCCAGCCCCGTTTTACCAGCAGCGGTCGGCCCGGCAACAAGTACTGCGCGCTTTGGCATAGCTATATGCCTACAGAGATAGTAACATAATATCTATTATGCGCATTGAATATCATATTGAAGCAAACTGGTTCTTTTGCTTTTCGGTCCACTTTACCTGCATCTTATAGCCCTCTTCACCGGGGTCTTCGCTCAGGACAAGGTTATTTGAAAACAACCAAGCGCGGGATTTTCCGTTATCGTAGGTGATCAGAATATCCTCTTCCATCACCGGCTCAGCCAACCCGGCATCAATTTTCTCAAAAAGCGTTTCCATGCCAACGCCGGTAAGCGCTGAAAGCGTAGCAATTTTGGGGGAGCGTTCGGCGATGGTTTCCAGCCCCTGTTGGGCCTCTTTCTCCAACAGGTCTGATTTATTCCAAACTTCAATCATATTCTCGGCTTGGTCGTCTTTTACGCCAAGTGACGTCAGAATTTCGCGCACATCTTGGCCTTGGGCCTCGGTATCCACATGCGAAATATCACGGACATGCAAGATCAGATCGGCATCCAGCACCTCCTCCAAAGTGGCCCGAAAAGCGGCGACCAGTTGTGTAGGCAAGTTGGAGATAAAGCCAACCGTATCAGACAGGATCACCTTACGCCCATTAGGCAGTTCAATGGCGCGCATGGTTGGGTCGAGCGTGGCGAAAAGCATATCTTTTTCAAACACGTTTGCACCCGTCATCCTGTTGAAAATACTGGATTTACCGGCGTTGGTATAACCAACTAAAGCCACAATCGGATACGGGATTTTCTTACGGGCTGCACGGTGCAAAGCGCGGGTTTTCACCACTTTGGCAAGTTGGCTTTTAATCCGCTGAATTGCATCCGAAATCGCCCGCCGGTCGCTCTCTATCTGGGTTTCGCCGGGGCCGCCAACCGTGCCCATGGCACCGCGTTGGCGCTCTAGGTGGGTCCAGCTGCGCACGAGGCGGGATTTTTGGTAGGTTAAATGCGCAAGATCAACCTGCAGCACGCCTTCGCGTGTGGCCGCCCTATCCCCGAAAATTTCCAGAATAAGCCCTGTGCGGTCCAACACTTTTACGTGCCAGCGCTCTTCAAGGTTGCGTTGTTGAATCGGTGATAGCAGGCCATCGACGATGACCAAATCCACCTCTTCCGCCTTGAAAAGCTTGTCCAATTCCTCAACTTTGCCAGAGCCAAAAAGCTCCCCCGCATTGGGTTTGCTGATCGGCACCACAAGGGCGCTTCGGATGTCGAGATCCAAGGCTTCGGTAAGGCTCACGGCCTCTGCCAAAGCATTTTCAGGCAAGCGGCGCTGCACCACCCTGCCCTTCAGGTTCGGGTGTAAAACAGCGGCGCGGAGTTGCTCTGACACTTAGGCGCTATCCTCTGAATCATACAAATGCACAGGTTGGGATGGCATAATCGTGGAAATTGCGTGCTTGTAGACCAACTGCGAGGCACCATCGCGGCGCAGCAGCACGCAGAAATTGTCAAACCATGTGATAACCCCTTGAAGTTTAACGCCATTCACAAGGAACACCGTTACAGGGTTTTTTTCTTTACGCACGTTATTGAGAAACGCGTCTTGCAGGTTTTGCTTATCACCAGCCATTTTTTTAGCCTTTATAATGCCCTGTTTTGAGCAGGGTCGTTGATTATCCCTTAAGTATGGGGGCTTAAAGGGTTAATATCCAGTGCAAATGCCGAAAATTTTATCGGTATTGCGCTTAATTCCGCCAATAGTCGGGG
>JAJRRX010000118.1 GCA_024279075.1 Alphaproteobacteria bacterium
CGAATTGCCGCGCCGCCAAGGCCATTGAAAACACAGTGTTTCCCGATGAATTCTCCACCAGCCGCTCCACGCCCTCCAGCTCGCCACGCCGATACATTTCCCGCACCATGTTAAACGCCGGCACCGCTTTTACGTTGCCCAGCGGCGACAGCCCCATCATCTTGGCAAATATCCGCACGCCCTCGGCCGCAAACGGGTTCAGGGATTCAGGAAGCTCCACCATCGGCAGATTTGGGTGCTTACCCGGATTTAAAAAATCTTTCAGCGCGTCGGGGCCTTTGAAGGTATTTGTCATGGCTTTCCCTTGATTTGATATTTCGACAATATTCGAAATATCAAATCTTGACAACAGATTTATTTGCTGCTCTAAAGGCAACACTTCGACTAATGCCGAAGTGTTGCCAAAATGAGGAGTAAATAAATGCAGCGCAGACTTGTAGCCGAATGGCTTGGCACATTTTCATTGCTGGCAACGGTTGTTGGTTCTGGCATTATGGCCGAGAATCTGGCTGGCGGAAATGTGGCGATCGCGCTCTTGGGCAATACCATCCCGACGGGGGCCATCCTTGTGGTTCTGATCACGGTTTTCGGGCCAATTTCAGGCGCGCATTTTAACCCCGCCGTTACTCTTAGCTTTGCTTTGCGTAAAGAAATTCCGGCGGGCGAGGCCAGCCTGTATGTGCTGGCGCAAATATTTGGCGGCATTGTCGGCGTGTTTGCTGCGCATTTTATGTTTGATATGGAGATCATCGAGTCCTCAACAAAAGTGCGGGCAGGCGCGGGGCAATGGATGGGCGAATTTGTGGCCACCTTCGGCCTTGTTGGCACCATTCTGGCCTGCATCAAAGCCCGCCCAACGGCGGTGCCTATGGCCGTTGGGCTTTATATCACAGCCGCCTACTGGTTCACCTCCTCCACCTCGTTTGCCAACCCCGCCGTCACCATTGCGCGCAGTTTTTCTGATTCCTTCGCTGGCATCCACCCCGCCAATGTTGCTGCCTTTATTGGCATCCAGCTCGTGGCGGCCGTCTTGGCCACAGGTTTTTTCAAATGGTTGCTGGAGGAATAAACTTGCCTAACCAGTTTGACATCGAGATAGACCGCCGCGCGGTTCCGGCCCTAAAAACCCACAACATCGTATTGGGCGAGGGCGGCGAAAACCTGTTTCCCGCAGGCGTAGCCGACATGGATTTTCTCGCCCCTCCACCCGTGCGCAAAGCGATGCAAGTTCGGCTGGACCACGGTGTTTTTGGCTACGAAACCGTGCCGAACGCCCTCATGCCCGCCCTTACAGGCTGGATGCACAGCCGACATGGCTGGGAGATCAACCCGAGCCACATTTTGCGTTCGCCCAACGTTTTAAACACCCTCGCCATTGCCGCCTCGATCTTTACTGAGGCGGGTGACGGGGTGATCGTGCAGCCGCCTGTGTTCTTTGATTTTTACGATATTCTGCAAGAAAATGGCCGCGAGATCCTGCGCAACCCGCTGATTTTACAAGATGGACGTTACACGATGGATTTTGCAGGGCTGGAGCGCCTTGCCGCCCGCCCCAATGCCAAAATGATCTATCTCTGCAACCCGCATAACCCCGTTGGTCGTGTCTGGGCGCACGCCGAGCTGCGTATGCTGGGCGATATTTGCGCCCGCCATAATGTGCTGGTGGTGTCCGATGAAATCCACGGCGACATCACCTTTGAAGGCCATGCCTACACCCCCTTCGCCAGCCTTGGCCCCGCCTATGCGGACAACGCGATCACCTGCCTGTCCCCCGCCAAAAGTTTTAACATTGCCGCCTGCTGCTCGGCCATTGCCGTGGTCAGCAATGATGCCCGCCGCAAAGCGTTTCAGGTGGAAAACAGCCGCCTGACCGTGAACAAAAACAACGCTTTTGCCAGCGCCGCCATGACGGCGGCCTATGCTGATGGCGGCCCGTGGCTTGACGAGGCGCTAGAATATCTCGCGGGCAATGTCGCGCTGGTGCGCGCCGCCCTCGCCCCGCTTGACGCCGTGCAAATGATCGAGCCAGACGGCACGTTTCTGCTCTGGCTGGATTTCCGCGCTATGGGGCTAATGCCCGAAGAGCTCACGCGCTTTCTGCGAGAAAAGGCAGGCTGGGCCGTCACCCGTGGGCAGGCCTTTGGGGTTGAGGGCGAGGGCTTTGCCCGCCTCAACATCGCCTGCACCCGCGCCAAGCTGAAAGCGGCACTTACTCAACTTACCGCCGCCTTATCCAACTTCAAAACGGAGACTACAAAATGACAACCCTAACAGTTTATGACCCCGCGATGTGCTGCTCCACCGGTATTTGTGGCGCCGATGTGGACCAACGCTTGGTCGATTTTGCCGCTGATCTTGATTGGCTTAAATCCGAAGGCGTTGAGGTAAAACGCATTAATATTTCCAACGAACCGATGGAATTTGCTACCAATCCCAAGGTGAAGGCCGTGCTTGATTCTGACGGGGTTGAGGGCTTGCCGATGATAATAGTAAACGACGAAACTCGCTCCCAAGGCCGCTTCCCTGACCGCGCCGAGCTGGCAGGCTGGGCTGGTGTTGCCTTCACCGAAACAGAAGCAAAATCCTCGGGCTGCTGCTGCGGTTCCAAATCCGGAGCCGAAGCCTCTTCCGGCTGCTGCTAACTTCTATTTCTCAGGATACACCTATGTTTGATAATCTCCCGAAATTCACGTTTTTCACTGGTAAAGGCGGGGTGGGAAAAACCTCGCTCGCTTGCACAACCGCACTTGGGTTGGCGATGGATGGCAAAAAAGTGTTGCTGGTCAGCACCGACCCTGCCAGCAATGTCGGGCAGGTGTTTGCCACCGAGATTGGCAATAAAATCACACCGATTAACAATGTGGAAAACCTTGAAGCGATGGAGATTAACCCAGAGGAAAGCGCGGCGGCTTACCGCGAGCGCATCGTTGGCCCCATGCGCGGGCTGTTACCGGAAGACGCGCTGCGCAGCATCGAAGAGCAGCTTTCCGGTGCCTGCACTGTTGAAATTGCCGCTTTTGACGAGTTCACCGCGCTGCTGACAGATAATGACCTGCTGGCGCAGTATGATAACGTGGTGTTTGACACCGCCCCAACAGGCCACACGATCCGGATGCTCAAGCTACCGGGCGCATGGTCGGGATTTTTGGAGGAAGGCAAAGGCGATGCCTCCTGCCTTGGCCCTTTGGCAGGCTTGGAAAAGCAGCGCGATAAATATGCAGCCGCGGTTGATCGGCTGTCAGACGGCGACACAACCCGCATGATTCTGGTGGCCCGCCCTCGGCAATCCGCGCTTAACGAAGTGGCGCGCACATCAGAGGAACTTGCCTCGATCGGCATCAAAAACCAGCAGCTTGCGATTAACGGCATGATGCCAACAGATACGGGCGGCGACCCGCTGGCAGCGGCGCTGCTTAAGCGAGATGAGGATGCACTGGCAGGGATGACCGCTGATGTGGCCGCCCTGCCGCGCAAGATCTTCCCGCTGCGCTCGGAAAACCTCGTCGGCCTTGAGGCGCTTATGCGCTTTGCGGCTGGTGCGGCGGATACGCCAGAGCCTCATGCCGAGGCTGCCTCGCAGGATTACCCCGCGCTTGGCACGTTGGTCGATGGCATCGAGGCCCCCGGCAAAGGCTTGGTGATGTTTATGGGCAAGGGCGGCGTGGGTAAAACCACAATGGCTGCCGCTGTCGCCACCGAGCTGGCGGCGCGCGGCCACGAGGTGCTGCTCACCACCACCGACCCCGCCGCGCATATCACCGAAACCCTGAGCGGCGACCAGCCAAACCTGACCGTCAGCCGCATTGACCCCGCCGCCGAAACCGCGAAATACCATGCGCATATTATGGCCACCAAAGGCAAAAACCTAGACGCCCAAGCCCGCGCCATGCTGGAAGAAGACCTGCGTTCGCCCTGCACCGAAGAGATCGCGGTTTTTCAGGCGTTTTCCAAGGTTATCCGCGAAAGCGCCCGCCATTTTGTGATCATGGACACCGCCCCGACGGGCCACACTTTGCTGCTGCTCGATGCCACGGGATCCTACCACAAAGACATCATGCGCCACCAAGGCGAGGCTGCGCAGGCCAAGCTGACCACCCCGATGATGCGCCTGCAAGACCCCGAGCAAACCAAGATCATGATCGTGACCCTGCCGGAAACCACCCCCGTGCTAGAGGCCGCGCATTTGCAAGAAGACCTGAAGCGCGCGGGCATTACC
>JAJRRX010000119.1 GCA_024279075.1 Alphaproteobacteria bacterium
CAACGGGCCATCCGTTAGATCATAGGGGCAGGCTTTGAGGTATGTTTCCACTGCTGTTCGGGCCACCGGGAGCACCGGCAGGAGCCGCTCCTTGCCGCCCTTGCCAATCATGCGGAGCACTTCAGGCAGCGGGGCTTGCTTATGGTCAAGGCTCAGGGCCTCAGATATCCGCATTCCGCAGCCATAAAGCAGCAGCAGTACAGCAGTATCGCGTGCGCCAACCCACGCCTCTTTGTGCTGAATATCGACTATTGAGAGCATTTCACGGGCATCGCGCGCCTCAATCGGGCGTGGCAGGCGCGGCTTGGCCTTGGGGCCGCGCATGGAAGAAACGGACGGGTTATCTACGCCCTCAGCGTCGTTCAGCCAACTATAAAAGCCCTTCACGGCTGAAAGCGCGCGGGCAAGGCTTCGGGCGGAAAGCCCGCGCCCACGTTCATGCGCCATCCATGCGCGCAGGTCGGTAATATTGAGATTTACGAGGGTGCGCAGCCCGACATCACCACCTTTATAACGTGTCAGAAAACCCAGAAAACCAGAGACATCCCGCTGGTAGGCCTCAATGGTTTTACCGCTTTTCCCCGCCACTTGCGCCGCTTCCAGCCAGCGCTGCATAAGACTCACCGCTTGCGGTGAGCCAATCATGCCACCCAGCGGCGCAGGATACGCTCAAAGGCTTCAGCAAAGAATGTCAGCAAGTCCACGCCTTGCTCTGGGCCAAAACGGTCGATGTTTTCGGAGCCAAAGGCCAGCATGGCCGGCAGTTGCTTTTGCCCAAGGTCAAGCCGCAGCAGCGCCTCGGCCTTCACCCGCCCCGCGGAGGCAGTAAACACCCGTGCCTTATTTGGCCCTGCCGCCCGCAGCGTCACCTTACGAATAGCCACATCTCGCCCGTTGGTGATGATCTCGCGGATAGACCCCGGCTCCATCGGTGTAATAACCGCATGAGGCAGCCCCCCCGCCTGTGATTTGCTTTCGATACACAGGCGCACGGTATCGACGCCCAGAATGCTCGCCACCTCACTTTGCAGCACATCCAGAAAGCTCTGGAAATCCTTCGGCTCGAGCACCGCAAGCACCGCCCGCTGCACCTGATTGGTGCCCGCCATATTGTCATACGCCGCCGCGATCACGCTGGCATGGGTGTCCTCAAGCCGCTCCAAGCGCTGCTCAAGGCGCTCCAGAAACACGTTGCGCAGATCCACCACGCGCTCGCCGTTAGCCTCGTCTTGGGCATGCAAAAGCGCCCGCATTACGTCGCTATCTTCCAGCACCACCGAGGGGTCCGCCAGAATATCAGCCTTTAGCTTTTCAACCGCGTCCATAATCGCCCCCTACAGAATATTCTGGCCGGTTTTGGCCCAATCGGCCATAAACGCCGCCAAGCCTTTATCGGTCAGCGGATGATCCGCCAGCTTTTTCAGCACGTTGGGCGGCGCGGTGATCACATCTGCGCCAATCAGTGCCGAGTCCGTTACATGGTTCACCGAGCGCACCGAGGCCACAAGGATCTCGGTTTCAAAGGCGAAATTATCATATATCGTGCGAATATCGCTGATCAAGTCCATGCCATCAATGTTCACATCATCCAGCCGCCCAACGAACGGCGAGATGAAGCTCGCGCCCGCCTTGGCCGCCAAAAGCGCTTGGTTGGCCGAAAAACACAGCGTCACGTTCACCATCGTGCCCTCGTCCGTGAGGGTTTTGCAGGTTTTAAGCCCCGCCCATGTCAGCGGCACTTTCACCGCGATATTCTCGGCGATCTTCGCCAGCTTGCGGCCCTCGGCGATCATATCATCAGCTTCCGTCGCCACCACTTCGGCACTCACAGGCCCCTTTACCAGCGCGCAAATTTCCTTAGTCACTTCCAGAATATCGCGCCCCGATTTCAAGATCAGCGAGGGGTTTGTTGTCACCCCGTCCACCATGCCCGTGTCGTTCAATTCCGCGATCGCATCAATATCAGCGGTGTCTACAAAAAATTTCATGCTCTTAACCCGTTTTATCCGCGCTCCCCGTGAGCGGTTTCGCTATACCTTAATGCAAGGATTCGCCGGAGGAAAGCCAACATGTCGCAGGGGCGTGATTTTATTGAGGGAGAACCGCTCGGCGTGCTGACCACCGAACCGGTGAGCCGCTTGTTTGATTACCTCGCCCCTGCGGGCGGGGTGAATATCGGCGACCTCGTGAAGGTGCCGCTTGGCCCGCGCCGCGTGCTTGGGGTCGTGTGGGGCAAAGGCACGGGGTTTGACCCTAGCAAGCTGCGACCAATTTCCACGGTGTCCGACGCCCCGCCGATGACGCCTGACATGCTGGAGTTTCTCACCAAGGTCGCCGACTATAACGTCGCCCCTCTCTCCCAAGTCCTCAAGCTCGCCACCCGCGCCCCCGGCCTGCTGGACCCGCCCGCCAAGCGCAAGCTCATTTCGCTGACCGCCCGCCCGCCTGCCCGCATGACCCCCGCGCGCCAAAAGGTTATCGACTTTCTCAAATCCCAAGGCAATCGCCCCTTTGCGCCTGTCGAGCTGGCGCAATTCGCGGGCGTCTCTGCGGGCGTCGTCACCGGCCTCATCAAGCAAGGCGCGCTGCTGGTCGAGGACGCCCCGCGCGATGCGCCCTACCCGCGCTTGGACCCGCTGCACAAAGGCAAGGACCTCTCGGAGCTACAAGCCGAAGCCGCCCTCTCTCTCCGCGCCGCCGTGCAAAGCCGCGCCTATAACACCACCCTGCTCAAAGGCGTCACCGGCTCCGGCAAAACCGAGGTTTACCTTGAGGCGGTGGCCGAAGTGCTGGCGCAGGGCCGCCAAGGCCTCGTTCTGCTGCCCGAAATCGCCCTGACGGTGGATTTTCTGGAACGGCTCGAAACCCGCTTCGGCGCCCGCCCTGCCGAGTGGCATTCCGGCGCTACGATGAGTGAGCGCCGCCGCTGCTGGCGTGCCGTGGCCAGCGGCGATGCCCAACTCGTCGTCGGCGCGCGCTCGGCCCTGTTCCTGCCCTTCCAAGACCTCGGGCTGATCGTGGTCGATGAGGAGCATGACGGTTCCTACAAGCAGGAAGAAGGGGTGTATTACCACGCCCGCGACATGTCCGTGTTGCGCGCATCCATCACCAAGGCCAGCGTGGTGCTCGCCACCGCCACCCCGAGCCTTGAGACATGGGCCAATGCCGACGCTGGCAAATACACCCGCCTCGACCTCCCCGAGCGCTTCGGCACCGCCAAACTGCCCGAAATGTCCGCGATAGACATGCGCGCCGAACCGATGCAGGCCAACCAGTGGATATCGCCGACGCTTCGCGAAGAAATGCGCAAATCCTATGCCGAGGGCAGCCAATCGCTGCTCTTCCTCAACCGCCGAGGCTTCGCTCCGCTCACCCTATGCCGCGCCTGCGGCGAGCAAGTCGGCTGCGATAGCTGCGACGCCCGCATGGTCGAGCACAAGTTCCAGAACCGCCTGATCTGCCACCAATGCGGTGCGTGGAAACCTATTCCCGAGACCTGCCCAAGCTGCGAAGTGACCGGAAAAATGGCCGCCCTTGGGCCGGGGGTGGAGCGCATTGCCGAAGAAGTGGCCGAGGTCTTCCCCGAGGCGCGGGTGGAGATACTGTCCTCGGACCTCTCCGACTCCGCCCGTGGCCTGAAAGAGCGCATCGAGGCCATTGCGGCGGGCGAAGCCGATATCATCATCGGCACGCAAATGGTCGCCAAAGGCCACAACTTCCCACACCTGACGCTGGTGGGCGTGATCGACGCCGACCTCGGCCTGCAAGGCGGCGATTTACGCGCAGCGGAAAAAAGCTTCCAGCTTATCCGACAAGTGGCGGGCCGCGCGGGCCGCGCCGAAAAGCCAGGGCGTGCGCTACTGCAGAGCTTCCAACCCGCGCATCCGGTGATCGAGGCCATCCTTTCAGGCGATGAGGAAGCCTTTTGGCAGGCCGAAGCCAAGGCCCGCCTAGAGGCCCAAATGCCCCCCTATGGCCGCCTCGCGGGGGTGATCATTTCCAGCCCCAAGCAGGAACAGGCCTTTGAAATAGCCACCCATCTCGCCCGCAACGCCCAGCCCCTGCTCGCCATCGGCGCCCAAGTCCTCGGCCCTGCCGCCGCGCCGATTGCCAAAATTCGAGACCGCTACCGCGTGCGCCTGCTGATCAAAGCCAGCAAAGCCGCCCCGCTGCAAAAAGCCCTGCGCCAATGGGTGAAGCCGGTGAACAAACCCACGAACCTGCGGATCGCGCTGGATATTGACCCGCAAACTTTTTTCTAAGCGTCATTCCGAGCCAGTCCGCCCCAATGAGACCCCCAAGCAGAAAAAATTCGCCCAATATCCCATGGCTTTCTGGCCAAGCGGCGCAAACCCCGCTAAGACTTGGGGAAAAGCCGAGGACAGCATGAGCCACAAGACCATCATCCCCCAGCCCCGCGTTCTGGACATCGCGCCCTATGTGCAGGGCAAGAGCGCCGCGACGGGCGGTAACCGCGTGACCAAGCTTTCGGCCAACGAAAACCCGCATGGCCCCAGCCCTTTGGCACGCGCGGCCTATATCGAGGCGGCGGGCGCACTTGAGGTCTACCCCAATTCCAGCCATGCAGAGCTGCGCGCGGCCATTGCCAAGGTGCACTGCATCAACCCCGAGCGCGTGATCTGCGGCGCTGGTTCTGACGAGATTATTTCCTTTCTGTGCAACACCTATGCCGGCATTGGCGACGAGGTGCTCTACAGCCAATACGGCTTTGCCATGTATCCGATTTCTGCGCTGGCGGCGGGAGCAACCCCTGTGCAAGCGCCAGAAACCGAGCGCCATACGGATGTGGATGCTTTGCTAACTGCCTGCACTGACCGCACCAAACTTGTGTTTATTGCCAACCCGAACAACCCCACCGGCACCATGATTTCAGAGGCAGAAATCGCGCGGCTGGCCGAGGGCCTCCCGCCGCAAGCGCTCTTGGTGCTCGATGGCGCTTATGCCGAATTTGTCGAGGGCTTCAACGGCCACGCCGCGCTGGTTGAGGCCCGCGACAACGTGGTGATGACCCGCACATTCTCCAAAATATACGGCCTTGGCGGGGCGCGCATTGGCTGGGGCTATGGGCCGGAACATGTGATCGACGCCCTGAACCGTGTGCGCGGGCCGTTTAATGTATCCGCCACCGCGCTGGCCGCTGCCGAAGTGGCGGTGCAGGATGCGGCCTACACCGAGAAGTGCCGTGTGGAAAATGCCAAGTGGCGCGGCTGGTTGCGGGATGAACTCGCTACCATCGGCCTGCCAAGTGACGAGAGCTTCGCCAATTTCATTGTGCCGCATTTTGAAAGCGCCGAAGCGGCAGCGGCGGCAGATACCTATCTGCAAACCAAAGGCCTCGTGGTGCGGGCGCTCACGGGTTACGGCCTGCCAGCCCACCTGCGCATCACCATCGGTGACGAGATCGCCTGCCGCGCCGTAGCCGCCACCCTTGCCGACTTTATGAAAGGCGCCCGCGCATGAGCCAGTATAAACACGTTGCCCTGATCGGGCTGGGCCTGATCGCGTCCTCCATCAGCCTTGCAATGCGCCGCGTGGGTATGGAGGCCCGCATTACCGGCACCGCACGCTCAAAAGAAACCCGCGATACCGCCCTCGCGCTTGGCCTTGTGGATGCGGTTTTTAACACCGCTGCCGAGGCCGTTAAAGGCGCTGATCTGGTGATCCTGTGCGTGCCGGTAGGGGCCATGAGCGCCATTGCCAAGGAAATCGCGCCGCATCTTTCTGAGGGGTGCACAGTCAGCGATGTTGGCTCTGTCAAACAGGCCGTGGCCGATGCCATTGGCCCGCACATGCCTAAAAATGTTCATTTTATTCCGGCCCACCCGATGGCCGGCACTGAGAAATCCGGCCCGGACTCCGGCTTTGCCAGCCTGTTTGACAACCGCTGGCTGCTGATCACTCCCTTGCCAAAAAGTGACCACCCCGCCGTTGAGCGGCTGGTGAGGTTCTGGACAGCGCTTGGCTCAAACGTGGAGCTGATGGAGATTGAACACCATGACCTTGTGGCTGCCGTAATTTCCCACACTCCGCACCTGATCGCTTATACGATGGTCGGTGTGGCGGACGGCATGAACCGTGTGGCCAAAACAGAGGTGGTGAATTATTCCGCCGCTGGCTTTCGGGATTTTACCCGCATTGCGGCCTCTGACCCGACCATGTGGCGCGATGTGTTCCTCAACAATAAAGACGCCACGCTAGAGGTTTTGGGCCGTTTCACCGAAGAACTACTCGCCCTGCAACGCGCTATTCGTTTGGGAGATGGCGACTTCCTGTTTGACTATTTCACCCGCACCCGAGACATTCGGCGCACCATTATTGATGCGGGCCAAGACACCGAAGCCGCCGATTTTGGGCGGAACAAACCGGAGAAATAACATGCGTTTCAGCCTCCTCGCCCTCATATTCCTCGCCGCCTGTGGCCGCACGGGCACGCCAGACCTTTCAGCCTATCCGAATGAAGAAGGCTTAACGCGGCTATGCAATAACCCTGCGATATTGGGTGAAGTCTTGCCCGCTATTTCCGAAGGCGCCTGCGGGATAGAGAACCCCGTGGCGGTGCGCTATGTGTCCGGCGTGCGCCTTTCCACCCCTGCCACGCTGAACTGCCGAACCGCCAATACACTGGCGAATTGGGTGGAAAACGACGCGCAAAATGCCGTGAAAAAGCTCCGTAGCCGCATTACTGAAATGACTGTTTTTGCCTCCTATGCTTGCCGCACGCGTAACAGCCAAAGGGGCGCGCGACTTTCGGAACACGCGCAGGGCAATGCAATTGATATTGGTGTATTTACGCTCGCTAACGGCGTGCAGCTCAGCGTTGAGGATGATTGGGGGAAATCAGATAAGGAAGGCGTGGCCACCCGTGCCTTGCATGATAATGCCTGCGGCCCGTTTGGCACCGTTTTGGGGCCGAATTCTGACCGTTTCCACTATAATCATTTCCATTTTGACACCGCAGCCTATCGCTCCGGATCTTATTGTCGCTGAAACACCAATAACGCAAAAACGGTAATGACTGCCGCTGCCAAAAACGGCGCACCGGGGAAATACACCCCTTGCCCATCACTAAACATTTTGAACATCGCTGCAAATACCGGCGGGGCGATGATAGCCGCAAGGGACTCGATGCTGCCAAGCACGCCTTGCAGGTCGCCTTGCTCGCTATCTGGCACTAGTTTGGAGAGAATACCATTGATCGCGGGGCCTGCGACCTCTCCCAAGGCGGCCATGATGATCATGGCGAAAACCATCCATGTATCTATGGCAAATCCGATGCCAACCATGGCGATGATAACCGAGATGAGGCCGAAGCGCACCGTGCCGTGCTCGCCCCATTTGGGCAGCATATAGCGGATGAGCACGCCCTGCACAAAGGCCACGCCGAGGCCGTATCCGGCGAGGGAAAAGCCGATGAGCGCGGTATCCCATCCGAATTTCTCCTTGCCATAAAAGCTCCAGACGGCGGGGTAGACATAGCCAGCGAGCATCATGCAGAACACCACAAAAACGGGGCGGCGGAGCGCCGTATCCGTGACCGCACGCTTGAGAGCTTTGAAGGGGTTGGCGCGGCTCCATGTGAAGGGGCGGCGTTTTTCGGGGGGGAGGGATTCTGGTAGGAAAAACAGGCCAAAAGCAAAGTTTAAGCCCGCAAAACCAGCAGCAGCGAAGAATGGCAGGCGAATATCTATACCGCCCAGCAGGCCACCAATGGCGGGGCCAACGATGAAGCCAATGCCAAAGGTTGCGCCCATGATGCCGAAGTTTTTGGCGCGGTCATCGGGGGCGCTCACATCGGCAATATAGGAGGTGGCGGTGGCCACAGTGGCCCCCGCAATACCCGCCACCAACCGCCCGACGAATAGGAGCGCAAAACTACTGGCTACGCCCATGACAATATAGTCAACAAACAGGGCAGCAATGCCGATAAGCAGCACAGGGCGGCGGCCAACGCTATCTGAGATATTGCCCAGAATGGGGAGAAACAGGAACTGCATGACGGCATAAACCGAGGCTAACGCCGCGCCGTAGAGTGCGGCGTCAGAGACGGTTTGAATGCCGAGGTCGGCCAAGAGGTCGGGCATAATCGGGAAGATCAGGCCAATACCGATGGCGTCTACAAAGATGGTGGCAACGGCAAAACCCATGCCTGCTTTAGATTTGGTTTGGCGGCGCATGGGCGGGAGCCTAGCAGGGAAACAAGGGGATGTCTTTAGGGGAGTTACGCTCCGAGACCGTAGGGTGCTGCGCTCTACTCGCACCAATAAAAAAACCCGCTCGAAGGCGGGGTTTTTCAAATTATGTAGCTAGGCTCAGGTGCCGTGGCGCAGGAGCAGATCGTGATGATCTGCGACCCGCCGCGCAGCCGCCGCGCTGTGATGATCAGCGGCTTCCTTGGCGTCCTCCTCGGCGAGGCGGTGGAATTCTTCCAGCACCTCTTTGGTGACCTC
>JAJRRX010000120.1 GCA_024279075.1 Alphaproteobacteria bacterium
CACATCAACCGTGCGCACAAGTTCGCCGGTATCAGTGCGCAAAATGGAAACGGTGCTCACCATAGCTGGCCCTTCTGCTGCGTTCGGCTCGCTGGCCATATGGTGGGCGGCGTGGTCCTCGGCGCTTACGCCCTCGGGCTTAGGGGCGGCCTGCATGCCCGGCTCGCGCTCGGCGTAGCTGCCCGCGATCAGGAATTGGCCATCAGGCGTGCCAGCTAGCCCGTGCACCGCCTCTAGGCCGGTGTATTCATTAACGATGGTGCCTGTGGCGGCATCCACCACCTCGATCTTTCCGGCACTTCCCACCGGAATATAAACCATGGGTGCGGCCAGCGCAGAGGTGGCCAGAAGGGCGGCCAAAGCAGAGGCCAGAGTCAGGGATTTCGTAAACATATGTATGCTCCAAATAAAAGGGATATGTCCGGCCCGCGCGGGGCCGGAGCAGGGCGTGCCTGCGATATGGGGTTAGCCTTTGAGCGCCTTGCGCCGCGCGGCGTATTCGGCCTCATCAATCTCGCCAGCAGCAAAGCGCTCGGCAAGGATGGTGGTGGCAGAATTGCGCGGGCTGCTGTCGCCGCCGCCAAATAGCCGGATGGCACCGACAACGGCGGCGATGATCAGGCCAAAGAACACGATCATCATCAGGGGGCCAAAGAACCAGCCGCCATAGCCCATGCCGTAGCCCATAGAGCCATAGCTTCCGGTTTGGTCGGCGAATGCTTGTGCGGGCAGGGCCAGCACAGAGATAGCCAGCACGGGGAGGGCGGGGAGGGATTTGTTGAACATTTTCATAATGCTCTCCTATGTTTTGAATTCAAAAATTTGCAGATAAACTGCGGTTTTTAAGATCAAACAATAGGGGGGTGGAAGGGCGGTGCCAGTGCGCGGCTATCAGCCAGCGGCATCGGGGCAGGCGCAACGCGCGCCACAACAATGCCCACAACCCGCAGCGCCGGATCTTGGTTGATAATCGCGGTGCATGAGGCCATCTGCACACAAAAACCGCCGCTCATCGCTTGCGCGGGCTCATGCGCCATTGCCGGCATTTCAGCGGCAATCACATCATGCGTTGCGGCTATATTTGCCATGTGGCGCTGCATCAGCAAGGGATTAGCCCCAAGCGCCCCCACAAGCGAAAGGGCAAGCGCCAGCACAGCCACTTTGGCCAGCAATCCGTCAAACATATTTTTAACTGATTCGCGCATAAACGCCCCTTTCAACACCTGTTTACGGCCTGCTAACGGGAGGGTGTTGATCCATGTCAACTACGCATTCCAGCTCACGAATATGTGAAGCTAAAGCGGAATGGGCCGCTGCTCCTCGATCGCTTCCATAGCAAAATACGAGGTCACCGAATCCAGCTCCACCCGTTCGATCAGCCGCTGATACACGCTGTCATAGCTCGCCATATCATGAGTTACGACCTTAAGCATGTAGTCATAGTCGCCACCAATCCGGAAAAAATCCACCACCTCGGGCAGGTTGGATACATGCCGCCGGAAGGTTTTGAGCCAGTCAGTTGAGTGATGCCGCGTGCGGATCATGACAAAAACCACCAGCCCCAACCCGAGCTTTTCACGGTCCAACCGCGCGGTGCTGCCTTTGATAATGCCGCTTTCCCGCAGGGCTTTGAGCCGCCGCCAGCAGGCGTTTTGCGAAAGCCCGACCTGCTCGGCAAGGTCGCGCTGCGAAAGCGAGGCATCGCCTTGAAGGGCGGTGAGGATGAGATTATCAATATGATCTGGTAAAAGGCTTTTCATAAGATCATTTGACACAATATCATGTATTCTCGCAACGAAATTGAGTGAATATTTGCACTAAATGTTGGTCATACTTCAAGAAACCACAGGAGACACCCCATGCTTGCCGAATTTCGCACCCGCATTTCATCTGAAAACCCGATCAAAACCATCCGCGAGGGACTCATAGGCGAAGGCCTCACCTATCCGGGCCGCCATGGCGAGGTGCCGATGATCTATGCTGATTACGTAGCCTCGGGCCGCGCGCTAAAGCAGGTTGAGGATTTTATGCTAGAGCGCGTGCTGCCCTTTTATGCCAACCCTCACACCGAGGCCTCTTACTGTGGCGCTTACGTCAATAAACTCCGCGAAGAAGCCCGCGCCGAAATTGCCCGCATTACCAAAGCCAAGGCGTGCGCCGTGGTGTTTACCGGCAGCGGGGCCACGGCGGGGCTTAGTCGCTTGCCCGCCCTTTTGGGTGTGGAGGAGGCTGAAAACCCCGTGGTGCTGCTCGGCCCATATGAGCACCATTCCAACCTGTTGCCGTGGCGCGAAAGCAAAGCGCTGGTGATCGAAATTCCCGAAGGCGAAGGCGGCGGGCCTGATTTGGCACTGCTGGCAGCGGCCCTAAAACAACATCAAGGTGCTGACCTGCTGATCGGCAGCTTTTCGGCGGCCTCAAACGTGACCGGCATTTTAACCGATGTGGAGCCAGTCACCCGCCTGATCAAAACCCATGGCGGGGTTTCGGTGTGGGATTACGCGGGTGGTGCGCCTTATTTGAGCATTGATATGGCCACGGGGACGGAGGCTGAAAAAGACGTGGTGGTGGCCTCGACCCACAAGTTTCCGGGCGGGCCTGCGGGCTCGGGCATATTGATCATCCGGCCCTCGGTCGTGCGGCGGCAAACCCCAACTCAGCCGGGCGGTGGCACGGTGCGCTTTGTGTCGCCTTGGGGCCATGATTACCTTGAGGACGTGGTGGCGCGAGAGGAGGCCGGAACGCCAAACCTCGCAGGCGATATTCGCGCGGCGCTGGCGTTTATCGTGAAGGATGTGATCGGGCAAAAGGCGATAGACAGGCGAGAAAAAGAGTTAAACGTAATGGCGATGGCTGGCCTTGCAGGTTTGAAAAACCTGACGATTTTAGGTGCTGAATATCACCACCGATTGCCTATATTTTCTATG
>JAJRRX010000121.1 GCA_024279075.1 Alphaproteobacteria bacterium
AGCGAGATCGGCTTTGCACAGCAAGAGCCTCGGCAAAAGCCGATCTGTTAAGTTTACCTAAAAGCTGAAAGCCCTAGTGGCAGGGAAAGCCGATGGCGTGGCGCATATCGTGCTGGGCGTCATGCAAGGTGGCAGAGCTGGCAAAACCGGCAATAAACATAATGCCAAGGCCTAGGGCTGCGGTCAAAACAATGCTGCGCAGGCTGGTATCGGTGCGCGCGGCGGTGGTGGACATGGTTGTCATAGTAGTCTCCTTTAGCCGTCTTCCCCGACGGCGTGGTTACGTTCAGGCAATGGCCGGTCTCCTGGCTTGTGGTATACTGCGCGCCGCCTTCCCGGTTTCCCAGTGGCAGTGTGGCGCGCAAACCCACCTACAGTCGCGGGGGCGGCTGCTGCGTTCGGGCCTCGTTTGGTCTCCCGTTACAGCATTCCCGTTTCATCCCCGTGCGTTTTCGCACATTGGGGAACCGTTGCCCTTTGAGCGATGCACGGATTTTGCGCCCCTGTCAAACGAAATCGTGGGTGCGGTTATTTGCCTTTGCTTGATCTCGATCAATAAACCGAAGGGAGGATGCGCTATCAAAGTTGCCAACATAAAAGGGGCCGCTGATGGGAATGATCGAACCAAAGACAAAATGCCAAAACTGCGCGCTATATGCGGATTCCAAGCTGTTTTGCGCGCAACTCGATGAGGGAGAGCTAAACGACCTTTCCAACCAATCGCGCACTTTGAGTATGAAACGCGGCGATAGTTTAGAGCATGAAGCGCTGGCCCATTGGCCAATTATCGCGATAGATAACGGCGTGATGAGCATGCAGCACCTGCTGCAAGATGGCCGCAAAACCATTGCCGCACTGTTTATGCGCGGCGATATTATTGACCTGCGCAATATTTCCAACCGCAACCGTGGGGCGCTGATTGCGCTGGGCAAGGTGGACGTGTGCCGCCTTTCGCCCAAGGTTTTTGAAGATGTGATGGCGCGCAATCCGGATGCGCAAAAGGTGATTTGGGAAAACCTGCGCGACCAAGCTTTTCGGGCTATGGACCACTCGGGCGATATTGCCAAAAAGCAGGCACTTGAAAAGCTGGCCTCGTTTATTTTTGAGTGCCGCAATCGGCAGGTGGGCTTTAAGGATGGCGATTTGGTTGAAATTCCGGTGCGGCGGATTGATTTGGCTGAATATCTTGGGATGCAGCCTGAAACCGTAAGCCGCTGCTTTAAGGACTTGGAAAAGCGCGATATTATTGAAGCGCCGAGCCTGAATACACTGAAGCTACTGAATGTGCCTATGCTGCGGCGTATTGCTAATGGCGACAAAGATATGTTGACCCATGAGCGCAAAATTAAGGTTTTGAAAATCGCTTAAATGGGCCAGCCTTGCGCTGGCCCACAGGGCGTTAGGCCGCTGCTAATTGGTCTATTTCCGCCTCAGCCGCTTTTACCACGGTGTCGGCATCGGCCATCATTGCGGTGGCTGAGATAAAGGTGATGTTAGTAATGCCAACAAAATTAAGCACTTGCGTGAGGTAGGTGCTGGCAAAATCAGCCGGAGAGCCAAGCGGCACACCACCTGACGCCACCACCACATAAGCGCGCTTACCCGTCAGCAGGCCCTCGGGGCCGGTTTCGGAATAGCGGAAGGTTTCCCCTGCGCGGCATATCAGGTCCACCCAGTTTTTCAGCGCGGCGGGCATGCTGAAATTATAGATCGGCATACCGATGATCAGGGTGTCGGCTTGGCGGAGTTCCTCGACGAGGCTGTCTGACAGGGCAAGCGTTTCGGCCTGTTCGGGGCTGCGGTCCGCTTTCGGGGTGAAATTGCTGCCAATCCAGCTTTCGGATACCACTGGCAGGCCCTTGGCGACATCGCGCTCAATCAGGGTTGTGCCGGGTTGGGAAAGCAGCTTTTCAGCAAGGCGCGCTGTGAGCTTGCGCGATACCGAGCCTTCATATTGCCCTGAGCTGTCAATTTTAAGAATGGTGGTCATTGGTGTCTCCTGTTTGGTTATAGGCTCAATATAAAGATGTCTCTCTTGAACATTAGGGCGATCTATGCACATGTTATGTGCATGAATGAACGTAATGACTACCTCAGCAGCTGGTCTGATATCCGCACCGCTTACCATGTGGCGCGGCTTGGCACGCTGAGCGCGGCGGCGGCCTATTTGGGCATCCACCACGCCACGGCCATTCGGCATATTGATGCGTTGGAGCAGAAGCTGGATTGCAAGCTTTTTCACCGCCATCCGCGCGGCTATGTGCCCACAGCGGCGGGGCAGGATTTGCTGCGCACAGCCGGGGCCACCGAGGACCAGTTTGCGCAGATGGCCAGCCGTTTGCGCGGGCAGAATGACCGTGTGGAAGGGGAGCTGGTGGTAACCACACTTTCAGGCATGTCGCAAGCTTTTGCTCCTATTCTAATAGCGTTTCAACGGCAATACCCCGAAGTTACGGTCTCGTTGATTGCGCAGGAACGGCGGCTAAAACTGGAATATGGCGAGGCCCATGTGGCGGTGCGGGCGGGGCCAAAACCACAAGAGCCGGATAACGTGGTGCAGCCACTTGCCCGCCTGCCGATGGCGCTGTTTGCCCATAAAAATTATGTGCGCAAATACGGGATGCTGGTGGGTAGTGACTGGCGCAAACACCGGTTTGTGACCGGCATGAAAGACGGGTTGCGCAAGCCTTTTGGCCCCTGGGAAGATGCCAATATTCCGCCTGAATCGGTGGTGTTTCGCGCTGCTCAAATGCGCACGCGCGAAGATGCGGTGCTGGCAGGGGCGGGCATCGGCTTTTTGATGCAGCTCAGCGGGGCCAACCACCCCGAAATGGTGGAAATGCATCCCCCCAAGCCGGAATGGGATAGCGCGCTTTGGCTAGTGACCCATGTGGACCTGCACCGCACTGCCAAGGTGCAAGCTTTCTTGAGCTTTGTTAAAGTGCGGTTCGGCCAGGGTCAGTCGCTATAGGTTTCGTCCAAAGCATAGCCCGCTGCGCGCACGGTGCGGATCGGGTCGGTTGCAAAGCCCTTGTTCAGCGCTTTGCGGAGCCGCCCGACATGCACATCCACTGTGCGGTTTTCCACATAAATATCCTGCCCCCACACGCGGTCCAGCAGTTGGGCGCGGTCATAAACCCGCCCCGGGCGCTGGATAAGCACCTCTAAAAGGCGAAACTCGGTGGGGCCAAGGTCAATGGCTTTGCCCGCCCGCTTCACGCGCTTTTGGGCGCGATCCAAGGTGATGTTGGCAAAGCTCACAACATCCTCGGCGATCGCCGGGTTCACTCGCCGTAGCACGGCTTTTATACGGGCGACCACTTCGGAAATTGAAAATGGCTTGGTGATGTAGTCATCTGCGCCGTAGCCCAACCCCTTAAGCTTGTCCTCTTCCTCAGCCCGCGCGGTGAGCATGATGATCGGGATTGCACGGCTCTCCGGCTTGCTTTGCAAGGCGCGGCAAATATCGATGCCGTTTTTGTTGGGCAGCATCCAGTCGAGCAGGATGATATCGGGAGCATGCTCGGCTACGGCGATTTCCGCCAAGCCGCCATCGCCCTCGATCACCACCTCAAAGCCTTCTTTTTGCAGGTTATATTCGAGTAGGCCTTGCAGGGCCTCCTCATCTTCCACCAGCAATACTTTAATGCTCATAACCCCGTCCTTTTTTGCATTCTACCGTAGATGCATGACGGTTTTATGACGATTTTGGCCGGAAATCCAGCGCCACGCCGTTCATGCAATAGCGCTTGCCTGTGGGCGCGGGGCCATCGGGGAACACATGGCCCAAATGCGCATCACAGCCTGCGCAGGTGATCTCGGTGCGCTTCATCCACAGCTTGTTGTCGGATTTCTCGGCCACCGCGCCCTCAGCGACAGGGGCAAAAAAGCTTGGCCAACCCGTGCCGCTTTCAAACTTGGCCTCCATTGCGTAAAGCGGCGCGCCGCAACAGATGCAGTGAAAGGTGCCGTCTTCCTTGGGGAAGTCATCATGGCTGCCCGCCCGCTCGGTACCGCCTTTTTGTGTTACTTTATAGGCGAGGTCAGATAGGTGGAGCTTTAACTGAGCTGGGGTGCGTTTCATGGGGCCTCTCGGGGTTGTAAAATGGCCGGAATGGCCTATCCTGTGCAGCATGTAGTTAACAATTTGCCATTATTCTAGCGGCTGAGTGCCAAAGAATAAACAAAGGTTTGTGATATGCCCCGCAGGTTTACCGCCCGATTTGCTGACGGTCCCAAGGATATGCGCTTGGCGCAGGCCTTGCGCGCGCGGGTTTTCCGGCAGGGGCTGGCGGATGAGGATGGTTTTGATGCCCGCTGCCAGCATGTGCTGGTGGAGGATGTGGTCGAGGGGCGGTTGGCCTGCACCTTCCGCATTCAACCCTTTGAAAACGGGGCGGAAATTAGTGGCTCTTACGCGGCGCAGTTTTACGAGCTTTCAGCGCTGAAGGGCTATGAAGGGCGGCTGGTGGAGATGGGGCGCTTTTGCATTGATCCGCAACACGCGGACCCTGATATTCTGCGTGCGGCTTGGGGAGCGATGACGGGGTATGTTGATGAAAATAACGTTAAAATGCTGTTTGGCTGCTCCAGCTTTCACGGCGCTTCGGCGGCGGCCCACCTAGAGGCCTTTGCCCTCCTGAAAGCCCGCCACCTTGCGCCGCGCAAATACCTGCCGAAAATCAAGGCCCCCAAGGTTTTCCGCTTTGCCCGCCTGATGCGCAAACCCAACCTGCGCGCGGCCCAACACGCCATGCCACCCTTGCTACGCACCTATCTGGCGATGGGTGGCTGGACCTCAGACCACGCGGTGGTCGACAGGGATTTGAACACGCTCCACGTATTTACAGGGCTTGAAATCAGCGCTATTCCGGACGGGCGCAAACGGCTGCTTCGGGCCATGGCAGGATAAGGATATATCAGGATGAAAATCGGCATTGTTACCTCGGAAATCATGGGCGAGACCGACCGCCTGATCTCTGAAACCGCAACCCGCCTACAGGCGGACGGGGTGGCGCTGGCGGGCATCGCCAAGGTGCTGGGCCACGAGGTTCCGAGGGATCACCACTGCGACATGGACGTGCGGGTAATGCCCAACGGCCCCGAGATTCGCATCACCCAAAGCTTGGGCGAAGGCTCGACCGGCTGTCGGCTAAACCCTGCTGGCATTGCCGAGGCCGTGGCGGCGGTTGAAAGCAGTGGCATCGTGGGGGCGGGGCTGTTTGTGCTCAATAAATTCGGCCCGCAAGAGGCCGAGGGCCATGGCTTTTGCGAGGCAATCGGCACGGCGCTGGAGCACGATATTCCGGTGCTGGTGGGCGTTGGCAAAGGCAGCCGCATTGCACTTGAGAGCTTCGTGGACGGCTTGGGCGAGGTCCTGCCGCCGGAGCCGGAAGCGATTTATGCGTGGTGCAATGCGGCGATGGCACCAGAACATTCTTAAAGGGCGCATGCTTGGCGGCTTGCCTCAAATATTCGGAGTTTTAGATGCATAAATCCGGAAATTCTGTCTCCTTTTGGGCGGCTGTGTCTATGGGCATAGGGGCTATGGTCGGGGCGGGGATATTTTCGTTGCTCGGGCAGGCGGGGCAAATTGCTGGTAGTGCGGTTTGGATCTCTTTTTTGCTGGGGGGCATTATTGCGCTTCTATCGGGGTATTCGATCGGGCGGCTGGGTGCGCGGTTTCCGTCTTCAGGGGGGCTGGTGGAGTATCTGGTGCAGGGTTACGGCGAAGGGTTGTTTTCCGGCACGATTAGCGTGCTGATGTATATTTCGTCACTGGTTTCCATTTCGCTTATTGCGCGCACATTCGGGACCTATGCCTTTACGCTTTTGCCCGACGGCCTGCCCAATATTTTGGTCGAGGTTATGGCTGCGGGGGTGATATTACTGTTTATGGCGGTTAACCTGCGCGGCCCCGGCTCTATGGCGCGTATGGAAAAGCTTGTGGTTTTGGTGAAAATGGTGGCTTTGGCTGTTTTTGCCATCGCGGGGCTTGTGATGTTGGACCCGGTGCGGCTTTCGCCCGGAGGCTACCACCGGTTGACAGTATATTCTTTTCGCTGGCAATTACGTTTTTTGCTTATGAAGGGTTTCGCATTATCACCAATGCGGCAGAGGATATGCCCAACCCCGCCAAAACCCTGCCGCGCGCCATTCTTACATCTATTTTGATAGTTATGGTGTTTTATGTGGCGGTGGCGCTGGCGGTTTTTGGTAACCTTGATGCGGATGAAGTGATTAAGGCCAAGGATTTTGCTCTGGCCGAGGCGGCGCGGCCTACCTTTGGGGATGCGGGCTTTATAATTATGGCTGTTGCGGCGCTGGTGTCTACGTCTTCTGCGATAAATGCCAGCTTGTATTCGGCGGCCAATGTAACCTACAGGTTGGCAAAACTCGGGGAGCTTCCGGCGGTATTTGGCGCACCGATTGCGCATTCACGGCAAGGGCTGATTATCAGCTCGGGGGCGATTATCATTATGGCTGTGCTTTTTGATCTGTCGTCTATTGCGGCCATCGGGGCGATTTCAACGCTGGCCATTCATATGATTGTTCATATTGGCCATTTAAGAGTGCGCGCGAAGACCGGAGCTTCCTTTGGCTTGGTTTTGGCCGCCGTAGCGGTTAATTTTGCGGCGATTGTGCTTTCAGCAATTTATTTGAGCAGCAAGCAGCCTTCGATATTTTTTTGGATCGGGGGCGCGTTTGGGCTGGCCTTGCTGATCGAGGTTGGGCTTAGGCTGACAACAGGGCGGGTGATTGTAAAGCGGACGCCGTCGCGCTAGGAGGCTACTTAGAAACCTCCCTCACGCCTCCATGCGCTGCCGACCAACCGAGCGGATCAGCGAAGAACTTTTCGACTTCGTCGAGGGTGGCGGTGTCAAAATAGTTGCCGGCTTTGGCCTCGGCCAGCACATCATGCCATGTGGCGAGGTAGTGCAGAGTGATGTTGTGCTTGGCGAGGTTTTCGATGGTATTTGGGAAGATGTCGTAAAAGAACACGAGGGATGTGTGGTTGCAGACGCCGCCTGCGGCCCGAATGGCTTCTACGAATTTGATCTTGGAGCCGCCGTCGGTGGTCATATCCTCGGCCAGCAGCACCCGCTGGCCTTTGTGCAGCACGCCTTCAACCTGCGAGCCTTTGCCGTAGCCCTTGGGTTTTTTGCGGACGTATTGCATGGGGAGGCCCATGCGGTCTGCCATCCATGCACCGTAGGGGATGCCGCCGGTTTCGCCGCCTGCAACGGAATCGAAGGCCTGAAAGCCCGCGTCTCGCTGCACGCTGGCAACCATAAAATCAATCAGGGTGGAGCGGATGGCGGGGTAAGAGATGAGCTCGCGGCAGTCAATATAGCTGGGGGAGACGAGGCCGGAGGCGAGGGTGTATGGGGTTTTGACCTCGAAATTCACGGCTTTGATTTCGAGCAGCATACGGGCGGTGAGGCGGGCCATTTCGGCGCGGTCGGTGAGGGCGGTCATGGGCGGGCTCCTATGGTTTTTGCTCTTTTAGCAGATTGGCTTGGCGAGTCCAGCGGGGTGAACGGGGCACGGCGGAGGTCTGTGGCTTGAGGGGTGGCAAAATTTGACAATACATAAACTAGATACCTAGGAATCTAGATACCTAGGTATCTTGTTTATATAATGTGTTTATTAGTGGAGTTAAATCAGTGGGATACGCCTAAGGTGTTCTGAATAATATTTGTCAAATAACGTGTTGGAAGTTTATTTTTTTAACTCTAGAAGCGTCGATAAAAGATCAAACTCCGGATCATCTTTAACGGTGCCGCCAGAACGCCACGCAATCGAGAGTGCGCATTTGGCGGCGGCCCAGTTTAGCAGGCGCCGAGGGTCAAAGGAAAAGGCTTGGCCCCAGCTTTGGGCGAGATGGCGGATGCGGGTTGGGTCGCGGTGCAGGGCTTCAGCACCCTTGGGGTTGCGAAAGGCGTTGGCAAGCTCGAAGGCGCGCTCACCGACGATGCCTTTGGCGTCAAACGCTAGGTGGCCGCGCGGGGTGAGGCGGATATTGTCGTGATGCAGATCGCCATGCAGGGGGCGGATATCGGTTTGGGTGTCAAGCAGGTGTGCGGCGAGGGTTTGGGCGCGTTGCAGGCTGTGCTTGGCGGCGTCGGGGCAGGCAAAGCGGAGGGTTTTGAGGGCTTGGAAGCGTTGGGTGAGGCTGGGGAGGTTTGGGCTTTCCGGCGTGTTTTCATGCAGGGTGAGGGCCACTTGCGCCAGTATTTTTGTGGCCTCGCCGTCTTTGCCATTTCGGCTGAGGTCTCCCAATGAGGGGCCGTCTAACCACTCGGTGAGGGCGGCATTTTGGGTGGTTTGATAGATTTTGGCGGCGCCTTGGCCGTTGAGGGCAGCCATCAGCGTGAAGCCGTGGCGTTCGGCACCCATGTCGGGCCTGTGGTAGAGTTTTAGGGCGGCGGGACCAAAGGGGCTTTGGACCTTCCAGATGGTGGCGATGGGGGTTTTGGTGACGAATTCGGGGTTTGAGGCGTTGAAGTCGGCCAGAGGTGCGTGGGGACCACGCACCCTACGATACGCGCCAAAAGAGGGGGAAGTCGGGGTTGAAGAGGGTGACGGGGCCGTCGCCCGTTTCAATTTTGGCGGGGAAAACCACGGGGGTGTCTTGTTGGGTGAGGGTGATTTTTGCGGTGTTGGGGGGGAGGCCGTAGAAGGCGGGGCCGTTTAGGCTGGTGAAGGCTTCGAGTTTATCGAGTGCGCCTGCGTCTTCAAACACATGGGCGAGGCAGGGCATGGTGTTGGTGGCGGAGAAGACGCCCGCGCAGCCGCAGGCGCTTTCTTTGTTGGGGTCGGTATGGGGGGCAGAATCAGTGCCGAGGAAGAACTTGGGGTTGCCGGAGGTGGCGGCTTGCACCAGCGCTAGCCGATGCGTCTCGCGCTTGGCAATGGGCAGGCAATAATAATGGGGCTTGATGCCGCCCACCAGCAGGTGGTTGCGGTTGATAATCAAGTGATGGGTGGTGAGAGTGGCGGCGGTATTGGCCGCGCTGTTTACATAATCCACGCCGTCTTTTGTCGTCACATGCTCCATAATGATTTTTAGCTCGGGGAGGCGGGTGCGGAGCGGCATGAGCACGTGCTCAATGAAGGCGGCTTCGCGGTCAAAGATATCAACGCTGGGATCGGTGACCTCGCCATGCACACAAAGCGGCAGGCCGATTTCAGCCATTTTTTCCAGCACTGGCATGACGTTGTCAATGTCCTTCACGCCGGAATCCGAATTGGTGGTGGCCCCAGCGGGATAGAGCTTCACGGCTGAAATTGTGCGGGTTTTGGCGGCCATGGCCACATCTTCTGGGTCTGTGCCCTCGGTGAGATAAAGTGTCATCAAAGGGAGGAAATCGTCCCCTTCGGGCAGCAGATCAATGATACGGGCGCGGTATTGTAGAGCGTCAAAGCTGGTAACAACGGGCGGCACGAGGTTGGGCATAATAATGGCACGGCCAAAGTCGCGGGTGGTTTCGGGCAGGATGCCTTTGAGCATGTCGCCGTCACGCAGGTGCAGGTGCCAGTCGTCGGGGCGGGTGAGGGTGATGCGCATTGTGCAGGCTCCTTTTGGTGCCGTATTAGCGCAAAATGCAGCAAGGGGGTAGGGGGAATTTGGTTTGACAACGCGCGTGCGGCAGGCATTCAAACACCACATATTTTTCAATGCCACGCTTGCAGGTGAGGGTATTTGAAAAATTGACTCCCATCAATGCGCGTCGATCGGAAGTATGATCATTGTATCTAGGGTGTGGACTCAATTGCACCACTGCCTAATGGCAAATAAATGCAGCATGGCGAGAAAATTTCGGCTGAGTTTTTCAAACCGTGTTGCCAACCTGCGCATATCTTTCATTTTACAGAAGAACCGCTCCACAAT
>JAJRRX010000122.1 GCA_024279075.1 Alphaproteobacteria bacterium
AAACCACAATATCGCGCAGGGGCAAAACAGGCAGGGTGACGGTGTTCAGCTCGGTCATATTTTTTCCTCAAATTGGCAAGGCACTTTGCCCCGATTATCGGCAGCGGCAGCGCCTTCCGGTCGTTAAGGTGAAAATGGCGACTGCTTAGGCAGAATTCAAGCCCAATCGTCGCTGCGGCCCCGCATTTCCACTGGCTTGCGATTGGCCTGCCTTCATGCGTTAATCGCGAAAAGCGATAAACAGGGGGATAATATGGACAATTATTACGATTTGGGCGGCTATAGCCGGAAAGTGTCAACCAACTCCGAGGCTGCGCAAATGTGGTTTGATCGAGGCCTGCTCTGGTGTTTTGGCTATAACCACGACGAATCCGTTGCCTGTTTTCAACGCGCGATAGAGGCGGACCCGAGCTGCGCCATGGCCCATTGGGGCGCCGGCTACGCGGCGGGCTGCAATTACAATAAACCGTGGGAGGCGTTTGATAGCGAGGACGCCACCCGCTCGCTTGCGCTGGCTTACGATGCCGCCCAAGCCGCGCTGGCATTGGCCGATACGGTCACGCCCATTGAGGCCGCCCTCATCCGCGCCCTGCCCGCCCGTTACCCGTCTCGCACCCCTATTGAGAATATGTGCCCGTGGAACGACGATTTCGCAAATGCCATGCGGGCGGTTTACAAAGCCCACCCCAAAGATGCCGAAATCGCCACCATCTTCGCCGAAGCCATGATGAACCGCACCCCGTGGGCGTTGTGGGACCTGCGCTCTGGCCTGCCGGCTTCGGGCGCCGACACGCTTGAAATCATTGAGGTGCTGGAAAAAGCCATGGCCTGCTGCAACGGTATGCAGCACCCCGGCTTGCTGCACCTTTATATCCACACACTTGAAATGTCCCCCACCCCCGAAAAAGCCCTCAAAGCCGCCGATGCCTTGCGCGGCATGGCGCCAGATGCCGGCCATTTACAACATATGCCCACTCATATTGATGTGCTCTGCGGCCATTATGAGCGTGTGGTAACCAGCAATGACGACGCCATGGTCGCCGACCGTAAATTCCTTGAGCGTGAAGGCCCGCTGAATTTCTACTCCCTCTACCGCTGCCACGATTACCACTTCAAAATCTACGGCGCTATGTTTTTGGGCCAGTTCAAGCCCGCGATCGAGACCGCAGAAGAGATGATCGCATCCCTGCCCGACGAGCTGCTTCGCGTGCAATCCCCGCCCATGGCCGACTGGCTGGAGGGCTTTATTTCTATGAAACAGCACATTTATATTCGCTTTGGCAAATGGCAGGAGATCATTGACCAAGCGCTGCCGGAGGATCGCGAATTGTATAGCGTCACCACCGCGATGACGCTCTATGCCAAGGCCGTAGCCTATGCCTCCTCTGGCGATGCAAAAAGCGGCGAAAAATACGCGGGTCTGTTCGAGGAGGCCTTCAACAAAGTGCCCGATAGCCGCTATATTTTCAACAACACCTACCGCGATATTCTGGCGGTGGCGCGGGAAATGATGCTCGGCGAGGTCGAATACCGCAAGGAAAATTACGCCGCCGCCTTCAATCACCTGCGCAAATCCGTCGAGCTAGACGATAACCTCCCCTATGACGAACCCTGGGGCTGGATGCAGCCCACCCGCCACGCCCTCGGCGCGTTGCTGCTTGAGCAAGGCCATGTGGAAGAAAGCGCTACGGTGTATCGGGCTGATCTCGGGCTGGACAACACCCTTAGTCGCGCCTGCCAGCACCCGGATAACGTCTGGTCCCTGATGGGTTATCATGACTGCCTGCTAAAGCTTGGCCGCACAGAGGAAGCCAATATCATCGGCCAGCGGCTGGCACTGGCCAAAGCCCGCACCGATACCGCCGTAAAATCCTCGTGCTTTTGCAAGCTCGGGAGCTTTTAGTCGCATTTCGGGCGCGGGAGTGGTGTGGTAGGGTCGGATATGGATATACAATACGACTTCGACCGCTTCGTCACCGCCCAAGATGCGGTTTATGAAACCGCGCTTGCCGAGCTAAATGCTGGCTGTAAAGAAACCCACTGGATGTGGTATATCTTCCCGCAAATCGAGGGCCTTGGCCACAGCCAAACCTCGGCTTTTTACGCGATTTCGGGCAAACCCGAGGCGGCAGCCTACC
>JAJRRX010000123.1 GCA_024279075.1 Alphaproteobacteria bacterium
AATTGGCCCTGCTGCCAATATAGCGCAAAGTTGATCGACAGCCTCCCGCTTTTCCCCTAGCATAGCTAAAAAATAGTAAAGGTGACGAATGAAACTGGCCAATATTTTACTTGCGGTTGCCCTTATCCTTGCCCCGGTGGGCTGGTATTTGGCGCATATGCTTTTTTTCACCACCTCAAGCTTTGCCAGCAAAGCCGAATTTGAGGCAATGCAGGAAAAGCTTACGGCGCTAACGATAGATTTTAACAGCTTGCAGCAGCAAATCACCAATCAAGGCCAGCGCGCGGCCGAGGCGCAAACCACAACTTACTCAGATTCCACAAATGAAACCAACGGCTTGGTGGATATTTATACGCAGGTGGTAAATATAGCCAACCGGCGCGAGGTCAATGACGGCCTTACCAATTCCTCTTCGAGCTACTTGGTTGGCGTTTTTGGCCCGCCACGTGAAGATCTTTCGCAAGAGTGCCAATCCATGACCAACCCGATCCTGAAGGACCTTGTGGTCACCCGCGATGTTGGCCCGATCCGCGTGACCATGTTGGAACCGGCGATTGTCTCGCTACAACAGGTGTTTAAAAATGTGCAAGTGTTTGAGCCCGAGCTTTATGACCGCCTCTCCACCGCCGGTTCGCTTTGCGTTCGGCTGATCCGTGGTTCTGAAACCTCGATTTCCACGCATGCTTACGGCCTGTCGGTCGACCTAAATATCGACGGCCAGCTAGACACCCTAGGCGATAGCAAAACCCAGCTTGGCTTGACGATACTTGCGGAATTTTTCAAAAAAGAAGGCTGGTATTGGGGTGCAGGCTTTGGCCGTGAAGACAGCATGCACTTTCAGGTCTCGCGGGAAAAGATCGAAACATGGCGGCGGTTGGGGCAAATCCCGAGCGGCAACTAAGCCGAAATCCATGGCCACCTATTTCCGGTGTTACACACCGGACCAAGCCTCGCCTTCGGCTCGGTGGCGGCGCGTTAAGGGGTGTGCTTGTGTCAAGGCCATGCGCGCACCGCGTTGCGGAGTTAGCGCTTATAGTCAGCTTGTTAGGGGCGCTGCCCCTCGCTGTGCTCACCCCGGAGTATTTCTGAAAAGAAGAAGGGTGACATCTTTCTTTTCCAAGTATCTATCTTAACTGGCCAAACGCACTGTCGTTTCAACGCGGCGCGCGCGCAGCCCTGCCACGTAAACCAAAGCCAGCCGCTCCGAGGCAAAGCCCAATGGGCGGGAGTGCTCGGGTTTTCGGCAGGCTTTAAAACCGGATTTCGACCTTGGGCAGGTTCAGCGCCTTCACCAATTCACGCACCTCTTGCCGTGCGGCAATATTGGAAAGGCTCATGCTAAGGCGATTGGTCTTTTTTAGGTCCAGCAGCGTTAGCCCCATGGCAAACAACTCGCGAAAGATCACGCGCTCGGAAAACCCGGGCACAATGCGAAAACCGATGCGTTTGGAAAGGTTCTCCAAAGCTTTTCCCACTTTGCGGCGGTTATGGGCCTGATTATGTGCCAGCCGATTGCGCAGCACCACCCAATCCACCGGTTTTAGCCCGGCTGAGGCCCTGAGCTGCCGCGCCTCCCATACCAGCTCTGAATAGACAGACGGCCCCAGCACCTTGCCGGTTTTGGCATCTATCCGCGCCAGCAGATCAAAATCTACCAGTGAGTCATTCATCGGGGTGATCAGCGTGTCCGCCGTTGAGTGCGCCATGCGGGCATAGCGGGTGTCAGAGCCAGGGCAATCTATCAAGATAAAATCACAGTTTTCATCTAGCGTGGCCAGTGCTTGTGCAAAGCGCTCTTCTTCCTCGGTCTGCGCGGCCTCGATGCTATCGGCTTGCGACAGCCGAAGGGTAAACTGGCGGGGCATGGAAAGCTCCATGTCATCGCGCGCTGCCGTGGCGGCACGATTCTCCAAATAGCGAAAAAAGCTTTGCTGACGCAGGTCAAGATCTATGGCCCCGACCGCCTTTCCCGCTGCCATAAGCGCGGCACACAGGTGCATGGCCGTGGTGGATTTCCCCGACCCGCCTTTTTCATTCCCCAAAACAATCACATGCGCCATCATCAAACCCTTGCATTTAACCCTCTCTCTTTACCCGATGAATTTAGCAGGGGGAAGGTGTGAAAAACGTTGCTAAAAATGCTTGCCAAACCATACTAATCGGCGTTCAGTCATGGCCACGAGATTATTCTAGCCCTAAAAGGCAAGCACATGAAAACTACGCCTCTATGGTGGGAATTTCCCGAATGGGAAAACCGCCCAACCACCGTCGCTCCGCCGCCTGCAAAGATAGATGTCGCCATTGTTGGCGCGGGTTATACGGGGCTAAATACAGCGCTGGTGCTGGCCCGTGCAGGGGTTTCGGTGGCTGTGTTCGAGGCCGGAGAATTTGGCGAGGGGGCCAGCGCGCGCAATGGCGGCATGGTTGGGCCGAGCTTTCATAAGCTTGGGGTAAACGGCATGAAGCAGCAATTTGGCGAGGCGGTCGCCAATGGAATCTTGGTTGAAAGCATCGGGTTTGTTGACCATTTGGAAGCCTTTCTGAAAACTGAAAATATTGATGCAGATTTCAAAAGAACCGGCCGCCTGCTAGGCGCGCGCCGGCCCGCTGATCTTGAACGCTATAAGCGTATGCTGGAAACTTTGCAGAGCGCTTGTGCGGTCAAAGGCCATATTGTCGCCAACCAAGATATGCCAAGCGAGATTGGTTCGCATCACTACGTGGGTGGCCTCGTATTCCCCACCGATGGCGGGTTAAACCCGGCCAAATATTTGGCGGGCCTTGCGCAAAAACTTGTGGAGGCAGGCGGGCAGATATTCACCCAAACCCCCGTTGAAAAAATCTCATTAACCGCTAAAGGCCATATGCTTATGACCCCGCGCGGCGAGGTTCTAGCCGATGAAATTGCGGTTTGCACTAATGGTTACACTGGCAAACAATTCGGCGCGCTTCGCCGCCGCATATTCCCGCTCCGTAGCGCCATTCTGGCCACAGAAGAGCTGCCAACCACGCTTATGGACGAGCTTTTCCCCAACCGCCGGATGCACGGAGACAGCCGCCGCTTGGTGGCTTATTACCGCCCCTCGCCTGATGGAAAACGCTTACTATTTGGGGGCCGCGCCGTGGGCCTAACCGAGCGCCCGCCTGCCAATGAGCGCCTGCTGCGCCACATGATGATTGAGGTTTTTCCGCAGCTCCGAGCCGTTAAAACCACCCATGTGTGGTCTGGCCTTGTGGCCTATACCTTTAGCCACGCGCCCCATATTGGCAAGCTTGACGGGGTGCATTATGCCATGGGCTATGTTGGTTCAGGCGTGGCGCGCGCGAGCTATTTTGGTCAAAAGTTGGGCCAAAAAATATTGGGCAACGAGGATGCGGGTAAAACATCGTTTGACCAGCTTAGCTTTAAAACCAAGCCGCTCTATAACGGCAATCCTTGGTTTATGCCCGGCCTCGTGCGCTGGCAAAGCCTGCTCGACAAGTTCAAGCTATAAAAAAAGCCGCCCCCGTAAGGAGCGGCTTTCTTTTTTCCGAAAAAACTTGGCTTAAAACCCAAGGCCTTCGTATTTTTTCTTGAACTTGGACACACGGCCGCCGGTATCCAGCAGGCGATGGCCACCGCCGGTCCAGGCCGGGTGCACGGTTGGGTCAATGTCGAGCACCAAGGTTTCGCCCGGCTTGCCGTAGGTCGAAAAGGTTTTATATTCGGTGCCATCGGTCATTTTAACCGTGATCTCGTGGTATTCTGGGTGGATGTCGTTTTTCATCGTTTTAACCCTTCTCTTTCAGCGGCTTATAGTTTGTATTCTCGGCAATACGAGCAGATTTGCCACGGCGCGCACGCAGGTAGTAAAGCTTGGCGCGGCGAACCCGGCCACGGCGAACAACGGTGATGTTGTCAATATTTGGCGAGTGGAGCGGGAATACGCGCTCTACGCCCTCACCAAAGGAGATTTTGCGCACGGTAAACGCAGCACCAATGCCGCCGCCGCCTTTGCGTGCAATGCAAACGCCCTCATAATTCTGTACACGAGAGCGGGTGCCCTCGGTCACTTTATAACCTACGCGGATGGTGTCGCCGGCCTTAAAATCCGGAATCTCTGCGCCCAGCGCAGCGATCTGCTCGGCTTCGAGCTGTTCAATGATATTCATCACATTTCCTTTGCTCACCTTGTCGGTGAAGTTGCTCGCGTCCGAGAGCTCTTGGTCTTCCACCGAGTCCGCATATGCGCTCGCCAGAGGTCGGGACGACATTAATTTGTGGCGTTTCAGCGTTATTTTTAGAGCCGCACTGCCATTTGAGGGGAGAACCTCAAGAGCATTGCGACCAATAAAACCAAGCGGCCTGCTGCCAAAACGCCCTTACATGTACGAATCATCTGTGTAGAGGAGCATCAACCGAGGCGATATACTGTGAAATGGCGCCATGTTCAAGGCCTGCTTTGCGGGCCAGATAATCACGCAGCTGGTTTTTTGTGCCAATATATTGGCGAGTCTTTCAGGTTGCAAAATATACTACAGGCTGTGGTCGCGCCAGATGGCAAAGTGAACGTAATGTGGAGATATTCTTGCTGCCGGGACAGCAAAAGTACCGGCTATTCCTCTTTTCAATCGCGGCCCTTAAAGCGAAAATACTCGACAAACAACTCTTTGGAATGTAAACCTCTATCGTATTAACGGAAAATTAACACTTTGAGCAAACCGCCATGTCTGCTTCTCGATCTGAAAGTGCATCCGCAAATCCCTTCTTGGGACAGCCGGATCTGATGTACTTGTAGGGGGCGTGGCCGATGACGAGATCTACGGGTTCGAGGGGAATGACTCTCTCACTGGTAAAGACGGAAATGACATTCTGCGGCCAGGAGCCGGAGTTGACACAATCTATGGAGACAACGGAACAGACACATTAAGCTATAGCGATTTATCGGCTGGTGTGTTTGTTTATTTTTCTTTTATAGCTGGTAGTGGCAGCGCTACTTCTGTGGGCAAAGCTGATCTATTTTATGGAATCGAAATGGTGGAGGGCACTGACTATGCCGACTACTTTTTTGGCGATACCGCAAATGATAATATGAGCGGTGGCGCGGGCAGTGATATGTTTTATATGTTTGATGGCCTGGACACGGTTGATGGGGGTGACGGGATTGATACGATCTCTTATGAATCATACACCTATATCGGCGGCATTGATGTAACCATGTCCGCTTATGGCGCCGGTATCGTTTTGGACGCCGCTTTCGGCGATACTTTTGTAAATACTGAAATCGTCGTGGGTACCGCCTATTCCGATATGTTTCATGGTGGCGTCGGGCTTGATGCATTTCAAACCGGTGGTGGCAACGATAAAGCTTGGGGCGGTTCGGGCAATGATGTCCTTCGAGGCGATGGTGGTAATGACCAGATCCATGGGGATGGCGGTGATGACCAGCTTTTTGGTGGCCTCGGCTATGACAAAATTTGGAGTGGAAATGGCCACGACAGTATTTACGGGGACGGTGGCGTCGACAAAATCTGGGGCGAAGGCGGCAATGATCAGATTTTCGGCGGCGGTGGCAATGATGAAATTGTAGGCGGTGGTGGAGATGACCAATTAACCGGTGAAATCGGCGATGATAGTCTAACTGGCAGTGCAGGGTTTGATTTCTTTATCTTTAATGCAAACGATGGCACGGATCGCGTGAATGATTTTGAAAACAATATCGATACGCTTTTCTTTAACTCGAATATTTGGGCGGGCGCGGCCCTAACCGTTGCCCAGGTCATTTCTACCTACGCCTCGGTCCAGACCAATTACAGCGGTATCGGCTGTGACCTGCGCCCCAAGTATCCTCCAGCCTGATGTAGAGTCCTTGGGGTTAAATTGATGGCGTTATGCGGCCAGTTTGTCCATTGTTTTCTTCTCTGCAAATTCCATGGGTGTGAGGTTTCCGAGTGCTGAATGCGG
>JAJRRX010000124.1 GCA_024279075.1 Alphaproteobacteria bacterium
AAAAGTTCATGCCAATTCCTTTGTTATTATTTCTCCGGTCCAATCACTTACATCTTGATTTAAGAGGGTATTAAAAGCGGCGCCCGTGGGCAGGCCTGTATGTGCTAGCCCCAAAGGCGCGCCATATTCCTCGCCGGGGGCCGAAAGCCAGCGGCTTTGATTAGGGGCGATGGGGATACTGGCACCAGCTTCGGGCAGGGCTGCAAGCATGGCTTCAAGCTCTGGTTTGCCGCGCAGGCTATCGAGCATATTGAGCGCCGCATCCTCAACGGGGATGAAAAACCCGCCATCGTTTAGCGGGGCAGGCACGCCTTGGGCCACAAGTGTGAGCGGGAAAAGCCGGCCCACGGCATCCTGAGAGGGCATCATCACCCCGAAATACGGCCCGCCTTTAATCACGGCCTCCCCAAGGGCAAAACGCCAAATCGGGGCGGTTTGGTAGGCCGCGCGCCAGCCCTCGCCAAGGGCCTCGCGGCTGGCGAGAAAGCCTTCCTGCAAAAAAGTATCCCATGCCTCAACAAAGCGGCGGCTGGCATTGCCGCGCACAAAATCACCCAGCGCTGGAAATTTGCCAAAATATCCAAACGCGGCGCTCATTATAGCGAGCTCGGGCAGCGGAAATTAGTCAGTGCGCTCAGCTGGAACGGGTTATAGGCCGCCCCTGCCCTGAGTTGGAAGCTCACGATCCGGCCACCAATATTGAAGATAACGCGCGAGCGGTCCGCCACTTGGGTGCGGCGCACTTCGGCGGCGTTGAGCATGCGAAAAAGCGCCCACGGGCCATCAAAAGCCATAGCGTTTTCAGCATTGCGGCGCTTTGGCTCCAGCACTACCTGCGTTGGGCCGCCCTCACCGGGCCATTGCATCGGGATATCCTGCGCGGGCTGGTTTTGCCGATATTCAAGCACCTGCCCCTCGATCGCCAGCTGCACCCGCCGTGCGTTCGGGTCAAGATTAAGGACCTTAATATCAAAGCTCACCACCGGCAGGCCGGGGCTGAGGAAAAACGCATCGCGAATTTGCGCCGCCCGCTCGAATTGTTGTAACACTGAATCAGAGATCCCGAGCTCTTGGTTTTGCACCCGCCGCCAGCGCCACGGGGTGCCGGTGGTATCCACAAATTCCATCAGGTTATCCTGAAAAAACTTGTCGATCAGGCCTTGAGGCGCAAACACCCGCGCGAATTCTTGAATCGGGATATCTGCCCGTTGGTTTTTGAAAAACGGATAACGGTTATTGACCGCGCGATTGCAAGTTGGCAGCACCTGCGCCTGCCATTTGGCATTAAGCGCCGCCCGTGCACCGCCAATTGTTGCCCCGGCACTGCCCGAGGTCACCTGCTCCACCCAGCGCTTCATCGGGTCGGGCATCCGGCCTAAAAGCAGCTGCAATTCGGTGCCCGCGCCACCATCGAGCACCGCTGAGCCGCCGCTGATAGAAAGGCGGTTAAGCTCTTGGTAAAGGCTGGTGAGCTTTTGCATAACCTCGTCCAGCGGGCTTGGCGCGCCCTCCACGCCTACGGCAAAATCATTGAGCCACTTAAAGCGTTGCTCGACCACCGTGCCTTCAGGTGGCGGGGCTTCTTGCCCTGCGGCGGTGGCACTGCTGGCCAGCACCTGTAGCAAAGCCTGTGTGCGCACCGATTGGGCGTCAAACAACTCATTACCGGCAAATGCGGATACATCTTCCACTGCGCCGTCAACATTCACCCCGCTTTCCCGCTGGGTAAGACGGGTTTGGTTTTCGACCGATTTCAGCAGCTTGGCCACAGGCGAATTAGGCCCTGAAAGCACGTTGAGCGTGTCTACGACCTCACTGACAGCCCCCATCGGCTTTACGTCAATATCGCCAAGCACGCTCTCATAGGCGTCAATATAATCGGTATAATAAAGGTCCAGCACATCCCGCGCGATCCTCGTAAGGGCGTTAGGGTCGCTCAGATCTTCGCCTCTTTCGCCCAGCACCCAGTTTTCAGATCTAAGTTGTTCGGCCACATCCAATGCGGCGGGCAGGAAAACGTTATAAAAGCCGTTTTTGGTGAAAATCCCGTCCACACCCTCGCTCAGCGGCGCGCCCGAAGGCCGGATGATTACCCGCGTGGTTAGCGGGCCGCCCTCTTCCAGAATCCGCCATGCGGGTAGGGCTTTGGCAGGGGGGCTGTTGATGATAGAGGAATATATCCGCTCAGAAACCGGTGTTTCGGCCAGCAGGGTTTGGATTTGCGTAACCATCGGGCCGTGCAGGGCGATTTCGCGCATCGGTTGGTTGATCATGCTTGTGAGGTGGTTCATCAGCCCGTCGCGCAGTTGGGCATTGCCCTC
Organism: Alphaproteobacteria bacterium; assembly: GCA_024279075.1. GTDB lineage: Bacteria > Pseudomonadota > Alphaproteobacteria > Rhodobacterales > Rhodobacteraceae > UBA3077. The sequence goes on from JAJRRX010000124.1 coordinate 2,322, forward strand.
GCCGGGGTAGGTTTGCAGCCAATCGCCGCGCATCCACTCGACCACGAGGTTTTCATTCATCGGCCCTTGCAGGCCCAGCATCATGTAAACTTTAAGCGCCTCAAACAGGAAATCAGGGTTATTGAGGTTGCCCTGCATTTGCCGCTCCAGCTTAAGCAGCAGGCGAGGCAGCATCATTTGGTTGAGCGCATTCCTG
>JAJRRX010000125.1 GCA_024279075.1 Alphaproteobacteria bacterium
GCCAGCGCAACAGGGGGCGATATGGCCACAGGTGCCGTTATTGGCGCTGGTGCCGGTGCGGCCTGTTTCGCAACCAACACCTGCTAACACCCGCGCTTCACAGCGCTTAAAATCATTTGAGGCTGCTCGCGAATGCGGGCGGCCTTTTTTTGTATGCAATGAGGGCTGTGCCTGATGTTTAAAAAAATCCTGATCGCCAATCGCGGCGAAATCGCCTGCCGTGTTATTAAAACCGCCCGCAAAATGGGCATAAAAACCGTGGCTGTCTATTCAGATGCAGACCGCAATGCCCTGCATGTGCGCATGGCCGACGAGGCCGTGCATATCGGCCCGCCGCCTGCCGCTGAAAGCTATATCGTGATTGAAAAAATCATGGATGCGATCAAGCAAACGGGGGCAGAGGCCGTGCACCCCGGCTATGGTTTTTTGAGTGAAAACCCGCTGTTTGCTGAAGCGCTAGAGGCCGCAGGCGTGGCCTTTATCGGGCCGCCCGTTGGCGCAATTCAGGCGATGGGCGATAAGATTACCAGTAAGAAACTGGCGGAAGAGGCTGGCGTTTCTACGGTGCCCGGCCATATGGGCCTTATTGAGGATGCCGAGGAGGCGGTGGTGATTTCCAACCAAGTTGGCTATCCGGTGATGATCAAGGCGAGCGCCGGTGGCGGCGGCAAAGGCATGCGGATTGCGTGGAATGACGAGGAGGCCCGCGAGGGTTTTCAAAGCTCGAAAAACGAAGCAGCAGCGAGCTTTGGCGATGACCGGATTTTCATTGAGAAATTCATCACCCAGCCGCGCCATATCGAAATTCAGGTGTTGGGCGATAAACACGGCACCTGCATTTACCTCAATGAGCGTGAATGCTCGATCCAGCGCCGCCAGCAAAAGGTGATAGAGGAGGCCCCAAGCCCTTTCTTGACGCCAGAAACCCGTGCCAAAATGGGGGCGGAATCGGTGGCCTTGGCCAAGGCGGTGGACTATTGCAGCGCGGGCACGGTGGAATTTATCGTCGATTCCGAGCAGAATTTTTACTTCCTGGAGATGAATACGCGCTTGCAGGTGGAGCATCCGGTGACGGAGCTGATCACCGATATTGACCTCGTGGAGCAGATGATCCGCGTGGCGTATGGCGAGAAGCTTTCGATGAGCCAGAGCGATATCGGCATCAATGGCTGGGCCATTGAAAGCCGCCTTTATGCCGAGGACCCCTACCGCAATTTCCTGCCCTCCATCGGACGCCTCACCCGCTATCGCCCGCCTGCCGAGATTGAAGGCGCAGTGCGCAATGATACCGGCGTTTTTGAGGGCGGCGAGATCAGCATGTTTTATGATCCGATGATCGCCAAGCTCTGCACATGGGCACCCGACAGGGCGGGGGCCATTCGCGGTATGCGCCAAGCGCTGGATGAGTTTGAGGTCGAGGGCATCGGCCATAACTTGCCTTTCCTGAGTGCCGTTATGGATCACCCGCGCTTTATATCGGGCGACATTTCCACGGCTTTTATTGCCGAGGAATACCCAGATGGTTTTGAGGGGGCGGTGCTGCCCGAGCCGGTGCTGAAACAGCTCGCGGCGGGGGCCTCGGCCATGATGCGGGTTGCAGAAATTCGCGCCGCGCAGATAAGCGGGCGGATAGATAACCACGAGCGCAAGGTGGGTGAGGATTTTGTGATATCGCTACAAGGCACTGATTTTGAATTGAAAATAGAAGCGGATAAGGCAGGGTCAACGGTAAAGTATACCGATGGCACAAGCCTCCGCGTCACCTCTGACTGGCAACCAGGAGATGGCTTGGCCGAGTTGGAAATTTCCGGTGAGATTGTCATTGCAAAGGTTCAACCCATTGCTGGGGGCTATCGGATGCGGCATCGCGGGGCCGACCTGAGCGTCATTATCCGCACCCCGCGCCTGTTTGAACTTTCCAAGCATATGCTGGAAAAAGTCGCGCCAGATACTTCGCGTTTGCTGCTTTGCCCAATGCCGGGGCTGGTAGTGAAGCTCGATGTTGAGGTCGGCGAGGAGGTGCAGGAGGGCCAAGCGCTTTGCACGGTCGAAGCAATGAAAATGGAGAATGTTTTGCGAGCGGAGAAGAAGTCGGTCGTCTCTAAAATCAACGCAGCGGTTGGCGAGAGCCTCGCCGTGGATGAAGTGATTATGGAGTTTGAATGATGAGCACGGATGACTGGAAAGCCCTCGCCGAGAAAGAACTTCGCGGCAAGCCGCTGGAGGGTTTGGACTGGGAAACGCCCGAAGGCATCACGGTTAAACCTGTTTATACCGCCGAAGATACAGCAGATTTGCCCCATATGAACAGCCTACCGGGCTTGGAGCCGTTTACACGCGGGCCGCGAGCGACCATGTATGCAGGGCGGCCTTGGACCATCCGGCAATATGCGGGTTTTTCGACGGCTGAAGAGAGCAACGCCTTTTATCGGCGCAACCTTGCGGCGGGGCAAAAAGGCGTTTCGGTGGCCTTTGATCTGGCGACGCATCGGGGCTATGATAGCGACCATCCGCGCGTGGAAGGCGATGTGGGCAAGGCTGGTGTTGCGATTGATTCCGTCGAGGATATGAAGATCCTGTTTGACGGGATTCCGCTGGATAAAATGTCGGTTTCGATGACGATGAACGGCGCGGTTATCCCCGTGCTGGCCAGCTTCATTGTGGCGGGCGAGGAGCAGGGGGTGCCGCGCGCAGCCCTGACCGGCACCATCCAGAATGACGTGCTGAAAGAATTTATGGTCCGCAATACCTACATCTATCCGCCCACGCCAAGCATGCGAATTGTGTCGGATATCATCAAATACACCTCGGCTGAAATGCCGAGGTTCAACAGTATTTCCATTTCCGGTTACCACATGCAGGAGGCGGGCGCGAACCTCGTGCAGGAGCTGGCCTACACGCTGGCAGACGGCAAGGAATATGTGCGCGCGGCGATTGATGCTGGCATGGATGTGGACGCGTTTGCAGGGCGGCTTAGCTTCTTTTTTGCCATCGGCATGAACTTTTTTATGGAGGCCGCCAAGCTGCGCGCCGCCCGCCTGCTCTGGCACCGGATTATGACCGAATTCGGCGCGCAGAAAGTCGGCTCGAAAATGCTGCGCACCCATTGCCAAACCTCGGGCGTGAGCCTGCAAGAGCAGGACCCCTATAACAACGTGGTGCGCACGGCTTACGAGGCGATGGCGGCGGCTTTGGGCGGCACCCAAAGCCTGCACACCAACGCGCTGGATGAGGCGATTGCTTTGCCGACCGATTTTTCCGCCCGCATTGCCCGCAATACCCAGCTGATATTGCAGGAAGAAACCGGCATTACCAATGTGGTGGACCCGCTGGCGGGCAGCTATTATGTGGAGAGCCTGACGGCGGAACTGGCCGATAAAGCATGGGCGCTGATCGAGGAAGTGGACGCGCTGGGCGGCATGACGAAAGCGGTGGAATCTGGCATGCCCAAGCTCAGGATCGAGGAAAGCGCGGCGCGGCGGCAGGCCTTGGTGGACCGTGGCGAAGAGGTGATTGTCGGGGTCAACAAATACCAGCTTGATGAGCAAGACCCGCTTGATATTTTGGACGTGGATAATGTGGCCGTGCGCGAGGGGCAAATCGCGCGGCTGAAAACCATGCGGGAAAGCCGAGATGAGGCGGGTTGTAAGGCGGCGCTGGAGGCACTGGAAGCGGGTGCGCGGGGGCAGGGCAACCTGCTGGAACTCGCGGTGGATGCCGCGCGGGCTCGGGCCAGCGTTGGTGAAATATCCTCCGCGATGGAGCGGGTTTTTGGCCGCCACCGTGCCGAAGTAAAAACCCTAAAAGGGGTCTACGGAGAGGCCTATAAAGGCGATGAGGGCTTTGCCAAAATCGTGGAAGATGTGCAGGGTTTTGCTGCGAAGGAAGGCCGCGCGCCACATATGTATGTTGCCAAAATGGGGCAGGATGGCCATGACCGTGGGGCAAAGGTCATCGCCACCGCTTTTGGTGACCTTGGCTTTGATGTGGACGTTGGCGAGCTGTTTCAGACGCCAGAGGAAGCCGCCGCCGAGGCCATTGCCAAAAACGTGCACGTGATCGGGATATCCTCGCTTGCGGCGGGCCACAAAACCCTCGCGCCACTACTAGTTGATGCCCTGCGCGATGCCGGTGCGCATAATATCATCGTGGTTTGTGGCGGCGTAATTCCGCAGCAGGATTACGAGTTTCTATACAATCATGGCGTGAAAGCGATATTTGGCCCCGGCACAAATATCCCGCACGCGGCACAAAAGGTATTGCGGTTAATAAAACGGCAAAACTGGTAACAGCTGCGCGGGGTGTTAACAAATTGTTATCGCCCCGCACGCGTTATTCACCGCATTTTCATAAAATTTGGCTAAATTGCCATTTATGCCTAAGCGGGCCGTTTGGTCCGGGAGTGGGATGTGTCGGGCATATAAGATCCAACGCGCATAGCGGCCTGCCAAAAAATGGGCTTGCCGTGCGAGAGCGGCTTTTGCTTACTCTAAAGGTGTAAAAACCCTGCGGCGTAGCGCGTGGCAGGTGCTTTGAAAAGCAGGCAATCGCAAGGACTTAGGTGAATGTAACCGACACATCCCGCGCCAAAATCCAGCGTGCTCCCGCTGGAAACCAAAGGGTCAGGCTCCTTGCGCTAAATGAATGGAGGCCCGTGCAAACGGCCCCGTTTTGCGTGCCCAACACGCAGAATTAGCTCTGCAAAGTAGCGCTCGCCGCAGGCTATAGATCGCCAAAAACCACAACCGCAACGCCAAGCAGGATGATGGCAGCCATGCTCCAGTTAAATATCCGCAGCCGCATGGGGGTATGCAGCCAGCGGGCCAGCAGCATGCCAAACCACGCCCAACCGGAGGCCGAGGTGATGCCGCCTAGGCTGGACACACCCGCCATAATAGCAGCGCTGAGGAGTGGTTTTTCAGGGGCCAAAAACTGCGCCGAAATGCTGATGCACATGATCCATGCCTTCGGGTTTATCCACTGAAATGCGGCGGCTTGCAAAAAAGTAAACGGCTTGGTGGCAACTCCGGCTTCGCCCGGGCGTTTGGCGGTGGCGATTTTCCAAGCAACCCAGACCAGCATAATCGCCCCGCCCCAGCGCAAGATTTCGTGTAGGATTGGAAAGCGGATAAACACGCTGCCCAGCCCTAATGAAATAGTGAATATCATAAAGCCAAAGCCGAGCGCCACGCCAAAAACATGGGGCAGAGTGGCCCGAAAACCGTAATTTACGCCTGACGCGGCGAGCATCATATTATTTGGTCCGGGTGTCCAGGCCGAGGCCATAACGATGCCAAGAAGGGCAAGAAGGCTATCAAGTGACATGAGGTTTCCTAAAGGTCAGCTTGCATGACCTTTTCAGGGTTTTACCATCTTGTCAAGCGCTGTGGCAGAGAGGGTAAAGCCGGAGTCTATCCATAGTTTTTCCAGCCGCTTTAGCTCAATGCCAAGGGCCTTGCCGGCGGGAATCCTGTCCATCACATAGGGGGCTTTAAGGGGGAACACCTCGCGCGCAGCAGCTTTAATTTTGGTTATAACCGATGGGTCAGCAGGTATGCCGATGCTGGCGCATTGCACCAACAAAGCATCCACCGCTGCCACTTCCCCAAGCCGGTATCCGGCTTCGATCAGGCTTGGCAATTCCATTGCCCTCTGGATATTCGCCAGGCCTTTGCCCTCAACTTTAGAGAGCCGCCAGCGGGTGGCGGGGGCCGCGCCGCCAAGGGCCGCAAGCCGCCGGAGCCAGCGCGTGGGATGGCCGCTTTCCAGCTCGGTTAACGGGCCAATAAAGCGGGGGTCAGCACCGGGCAGCACCTGTGCCAGCACTCCCGTTTGGCTCATAAGGGCCAGCGCGGCGCTTGGGTCTGGCGCGCTCAAAAGCTTACGCATTTCAGCGCCAATACGCTCAGCCGAAAGCCCTTCTAGCCTGTCTATACTGGCTGAACTGGCGGCAATGGCCTCCATATCCGGCCCGTCCATCGCGCCACAATACCACGCATAAAACCGGAAATAGCGCAGGATGCGCAAGCTGTCTTCCGCGATGCGCTCAAAGGCGTTTTCAATAAAGCGCAGGCGGCGGGCCTTGGTATCCTCTAGCCCGCCCAGCGGGTCAATCACGGTGCCATCGGCCTGCACATAGAGCGCATTAAAAGTAAAATCCCGCCGCCGTGCATCATCCAAAATGTCACTTGAAAACGCCACCACTGCGCGGCGACCATCGGTCTCCACATCTTTGCGAAAGGTCGTAATCTCGTAAGGCTCGCTGCCCTGCACCACGGTCACGGTGCCGTGGTCAATACCGGTGGGAATGGCGCGCAGGCCCGAAATTTTGGCCAGCGCCATCACCGCTTCGGGCAGGGCATCCGTTGCGATGTCCACATCCGCTACGGGCACACCAAAAATCTCGTTGCGCACACAGCCACCCACGGCCAGTGCGCGGTGGCCGGCCCCCGTGAGCATGGCCATCACCGGTGCGGCATTTTCCAGCCAATTTGCGCCTGTTATCTTCATAACCGCTCCGCCAGGTTCTTGATCATTCGCGCGCTGGCCCCCCAGATATAATGTGGCCCAAACGGCACCGCGAGATAGCCGCGCATCTGCCCGCGCCACAGGCGCTGATGCAGGGTCATATTGGCAAGGTCCATCAAGTATTCGAGCGGCACCATGAACACTTCTTCCACTTCTGAAGGGGCTGGGCGGGCCTCAAAAACCCCCTCAACCAGCCCCACTTGCGGGCTAATCTCAAAGCCGGTTATGCTTTCATGCCCCTGCA
>JAJRRX010000126.1 GCA_024279075.1 Alphaproteobacteria bacterium
CCCGTGTCAGGGGTGAGTGTATATGCCGCCCCATTCGCCGTGGTGAGCGCCTGCAAGCTCTTAACAGGCTGGCTAAAGCTGCTATTCCCCCGCACCAGCTCGGCCAGCTTGGAAATGCTTGGGCTGCCCGTTGCGTCCAGCATGTTGCTGGCGGATGTCATATCCCACCAGTAGGTGTTTGCATCTACCGTGAAGGGGGTGCCGCTGGGGGGTATCAGCCAAAACCTGTCGTTGATGTCAAATCGCCTAGCCATGATCGACGCTCACTTGCCCGGGCAAGCTATAGCTGATTGCGTGCAAGTAGCCCGATGTGGGCTGGCTCGGGAACAAATCAGCCATGGTGCCGGAAATCGGGTCATTGCCTTCCAAGCGGATTGCGCCTGCCCAGTCGGTAGGCGGGGTGATGGTGGCGGCGGCCTTTACCAGCAGCGGGGTAGCGCCAACATTCTGCACCCGAAACGTGCCGGAAATAGCGACGGCCGGATCAGAGATAAGCGTGCCGGTATCGCGTGGGAGGGTTGCCGTGTTTTCAAATGCCATGGTGTGATGTCCTTGGTTTGGTGTGAATTGCAGATTATCGTATCGCCTGCACAATTAGGCGGTGCTTCCAGTTTGCCTCTGTTAGTGGCGCGGAAGCCGAGGCATAGGGAACCAGCCAACCGTAATTCCCACGCTCAATATACAGCGTCGATGCGTTACCGTAAACATTCACACCCGTGCCACTTTGCGCCTCAAAGAATGAGGTGAACGACATGGTGTCACCCAATGCGAACCCGAGATCGGCAGTTGTGCACTCCAGAACCAAGACCAACGTATCGGGTGTGGCCCCAAGGCTGTGGGCGTATGGGGTTGTTGCGTTGATTGGTGGCAATCCCGCGACCCATGCCGATTTGTAGGAGGTCGTTGTTTGTGCCGTGATGGCAGATTTTATGTTCGATGGTCGGCACATGCTAGGCTTTGTGCTTGTGCCAGCCTCCCAATCGGACGTTGCTGACAAGCCGCTAAACCAAACCATCTCCCAATCGCCAACCTCATACTTCCTGAACACCGCCCAGTCACCAGCCGCCACCGTAATATCGGCCGCACCTAGCAACACCAAATCCGCAGCATGGTGAGCCAGTGTCGCCGCACCTGTGAATTTCAACATGATAATTGAACCAACCGGCCAAGCGTTCGCAGTGGTTTCAATGCTGGCAATCGTCGTCGTGCCGGTTACGTTAAAGCTGTTCCCGTCCCGTAAGACCAGCAGCTCGGCAGCGCTGGCCACATCCGCGCCCTGTGACCAATCAATGGGGTTGCCGTTACTGTCAAGCGCACCGCTAAGTTGCGGTGTCGTGTCGTCTTCCAAATTATCCATAACCCCTGCGCCCAAGGTCACACGTGCAGTGTCGGCATCTGGGTCATCGAGCAGGGTGGCGGCAAAAGGTGTGGTAATCAAAGTGGTGGTAGAAGGAATGCCCACACTCAACACATTAGATGAATTAAAGCCGATCCAAAGGTTTTCTGTGTCGAGCGGTAATTCAGGCGCACGGTCGGAGGGAAGCTTTATTGCGCGCGCTACGGCTTCGTCTACTTCCTGAAGTCGTTGGGTAATGGCATCGAGCTGAGCCTCTAAGCCTTTCTCCAGCGCCGTTTTCCCAGCCCAGCCTTGATCGGCCACGCTGATGCGGCGGATTAGCAGTTTGGCACCTGTATAGGCCGAAAATATTGAACTGCTCAGGGTCACATCTCCGGTGGTTTCCGAGCTGCTCGGGGATACCGTGAAATCGGTGCTGTCGACTAGCTCCACAATGGTGGCGCCATGAAAGATGGTGCAGGCAATCTCGGCAACGTCTTGGTAGGGGTGGGTGATCGGATGTGGGCCAGCGGTGCTGATGGTGTAAAGCGGCGAGGGCGTGAAAATTTCGCGGGTCATCTAGTTGGCTCCTGCAATGTTGGAAAGGTCGGGCGCGCGGCGGGGGAGGAGGTCGCCACGCGCCCACCAGCTGGCATTGCCATAGGTGCGCTGCTGGCGCTTTTCAGCACGGCGGAATTGCGCTTCGGCCTCGGGGTCAAGAAAGCGCTGGAGGTTATCCCATGCCCAGCGGTCCAGTGCCACGCGGGTGGGCCATAGGCTGGTGAGTGGCATGTAGCGGCGCGCGAGGTTGGAAATATCGCGGCCAACATAGGTGTTTTCGTCGTTCAGGGCGCGGGTGGTGTTGCTCGCCACCAGGCGGGTGAGGTCTCCTGCCAAGCCCACCACGGGGCCGCCTAGGGTCTCTGCCAGCCCGCCACCGGCGCGGCTGGTCTCTGACTTGAAGAAATCGCCAAAAATGCCAATGCCACCGCCTTGCGCCATAGCAGCCCCCCAAAAGCCGAGGTCATCCATCGGGCGCGGATCGCGGCCTTTGCTTAGCTCTTTGAGCTGCACCGCCAGCGCGCCCATGATCGTCATGCCGCCCACCAGCTGGGCCGCATAGATCGCCCGCGCGGTTTTGGTTTCCAGCGCCATGATGCGGCGATACTGGTTCAGCGTCAGCGAAATCGCATAGTTCTTATACATGGCGCTGGAGCGCAGAAGCTCGCCGCCAATGGTGCCAGGGGCGCTATCGCCGATAAACTTGGCGCGGCCCTCGAGGGAAACACTTGGAATGGCAAATTCCATTTGCTGCTCAAACACCGCTTGCAGGCGGATCGCGAGGCCCTCGGCCTCGGCGCGGGGCAGGCTGGTGGCTTCCAGCCAGTACTTGGTGGCAATGAATTTGGAGCCGTTGGGGGCGGTAAACAGCGCCGCAGGGTCGGCAATTTTGGCCCAGTCATCGGCAGTAATGCCGCCCATTTCCAGCGCGCCCCGCATCAATGGGTCCATGTCATCAAACTTTTTACCCACCTGTTGGGCAAGGTGCGCACCAAATTCCATTTGAAACGCAATGCGGTTCATATCGGTCCAGTGGTTCAGGCCGCTGGCCTTCATCACAAAGTTGCTGAAGCGCTCGGTGATCTCTGGCGACCACACATCGCCAAGGTAGCGGGCGCTGGCGCTGCCGGCATCGGCCAAGGTATCAGCCACATAGCCCATAGCGGCGGCCTCTTGGCGGCTGGCATGGCTGGCGATCAGCTTGGTGGCACGGCTTATGGTATTGTTGGGGTTCATACCCACGGCCTTGGCCGCCATGCGCACGGTCGCAAGGTCGGTCACCGCCGAAAGGGTGGCAGAGCCGAGCTGGGCGCTGGTGAGCATTTGGCGGGTGCCGGCTAAGAAGGCAGCCCATGCGTGATTGGCCGGCACATTGCCCGAGCCATCGAGATGAGCCAGCATAGCGCGGGCGAGCTTGGCTTTGGCTGATAGCTTGGCCGCCATCTTGTCATCGAGCGCGAGGTTGGCCTGCTTTTCCAGCACCTGAATGGCATGGTCCAGCCCCGCTTGCGGGTTGGGGCCAAAGTTGCGCATCAGGGCAATGTCGCGGGCCATGCCGTCAAGGTGGCTCACGATGCTGTCAAACGGGTTGGTGCCGCCAAAGCGCTTGTTATAGGCCATCCATTCATCGGCGTTTTTGAAGTGCAGAATGCGGGCATCGGCGCGCTGGTTGTAAAGCGCCTTGCCACCAGGGGCAAAGCTGGCCTCGCGCTTGTTCCAGCCGCGGGTGGTTATGCCCTCATAAACGTCTTTCAAAAAGCGGTCCGCCGCCGCGCGGTTGGGGCGGCCGCCAAGGGCAAAGGGCTTGCCGGTTTGGGTGTCGGTGATCCGGTTCCAGTCGATCCGGTCAAACACATCAGCGCGCCAGGCTTCAAAGCCCGCTTTGCGCAGCTTGGCCACATCATGCACATGGGGCAGGCCAAAATCGGCCAGATCGCCAATGTCGCCGCCATGGGCGTTGAACAGCGTGCGCAAGCGGGTTTGGGCTTGTTGAATGGCCTCGGCCATTTGCGCGGCATGGGCGTTGGCGGTTTTCTCGCCGTGCAGCTCGCGCACCACATCGCCCAGCAGGGCCTTGTTTCGTGGGTTGCCGAAAATACCGCGGGCGTTTGCCTGAAAAAACGCGGCAAGGCCACCATGAGTTTGCTTCATAATGCCGTCGCGCTCAAAGCGGGTGCGCTCAAGGTTGCTGATCAGCAGGTTTGGCGTGGCGTCTGCCCCGCTATAAATCGCTTGGTTGCGCTGCGCGGTTTTGAGTTGCTCAATTACAGAATGCGCGCGGGAATTGGCAGCGCGGCGGGTGGCAACCTTAATGTCATCAGCCGCGCGGGCCTGTGCGGCGTGCAATGGCATAGAGGCGCTGTAGCGGTCCACCAGTTCGGTGAACGCGCGCTGCGCATCTCTGCCGCGTGTCAGGTCGATCTCGCCATTGTCCATGGCCACTTGCAGGCAGTCGTTCATGTTAGCCATCACGCGCCACCTTTCGGGTTACAGAGGTTTATGATGTCCGCCAGGTTGGCATCGGCATCGAGGTCATCGAGGATCTCTGAGGCGCGGTAGGTTTGGCCGTCAGCCGTGGTGATTTCGAAATCATCGGCAGCTACAATGCTCTCGCGCACCTCTTTCAAGGCCTGCGAAACCTGCACCTCTTGAATTTTATCGGTGGATGTGATATCCAAGCCTTGCCCGGTTGCATCAGGAATTCGCGATGGTGCACTTGCAGGTGGCTCGTCCGAAGTCTGCACCTGCCGGGCAGTTGTTCCTCTTTGGTCGTCAAAACTGGTAACCAACCATGTTTTTTGCTGGCCATCATAATCCAGCCTAATTACGGCCGCCCTGGGCGGCGTGTCGTTCGTTTGAATATACACACGGTCTGATAATTGTTTGGTGATGTGTCCATCGCGCAAAACACGAGGCAGATCGGCCAAAACATCATCACCGTGTTTATACTGGATATGCCGCAAACCAAAGTTTTCATTCCCGTAAACAAAGGCAATATTGCCTAAATCAGGGTGTTCAAAAGCATCGGTAACTTCACCGCTTTTGGTCTCCATCAAGCGCTTGATTGCCCCTTCAGGATTGTTTCGGAAGCCACTTATTTCTGGGCCAAATGGCAAAGAAGGGCTATTTGATACTGCCGCTCGAAGGTCCGCTGCACCCTGCGCATCTGCGGCAATCGAGCCATCGCTTTGCGCCCCGTCTATGTAGCCTTGTTCGTCGATCTGGCTGGTGTCGAGCGGCGCTCTAGCTTGTCCGCCGCCGCTTTGAGCTGCGGGTCGGTTTGGCTGGCGGTAGAGGCTTTCATCGCGCGGGCGAGTGCCAGGCCCGCCAGGGGCGAAAAGGTCGGTTTCTTTTTGGATTGCATCGAGCACCTCCATGGGGCCGCTAGACAATTCATCACTGAAAAGCGCGGCATCGGTTTTGCCCACTATGCGGGCTTCATTGGTGTAGCCGTCCAGCAGCTCGGTGATCTCGCGATCAGGGCGCACACGGTCGCCCTTGCGGAAGATTTGCACCAGCGCTTCGGTGAGCGGGTGGATTTGGCCATCGAGGCTGATTTGTGCCAAGGCATCATCAATCGCCCCTGCGGTGCTGCCGCCACCCTTGCTGGCATTTCTGCGTGCATCGCCAATCAGCCGCACCGCATCGAGCAGGTGGGCGGTCAGGTCCATCTCGGGCTTGATCAGCCCCGCCTCGATGTCAGCCCGCAGGGCAGACCACGCGGGCGCAGCTTCAGCCAGCGCGTCAATCAGCGAGCGCATGGCAGGGTCAGCGGCCTCGGTGTGTTTGGCAATCAGGTCCGGTGCGCCATATGCGCGGGCAAAAAGCGCTTGTTTCAAGCGTCGCTCGCCATCAAGGTTCAAGCGGCCCTCGGCAGTGGTCAGGGCGGCGCGCTCATTGGCGGGCAAGCCTTCCAAAAAAGCCCGGGCAAAGGTGGTGTTTTCCGGTGCGCTTATAGGTTTTCCCGGGCTGTATTGCGCCATGGTGTGACTGGAAAGCCCCCGGGCATCTTGCGCGGCCTGCTCGGTGGCGCTCATGCGGGCAATCGAGCTGGTGTTGGCGTCGTTCACAAAATCAACGCGGGCCTCTGGGGTGAGGTCAGATTGGCGGCGGGCCACCAGCACGGGGTCGGCCATGCCCTCGGGAATGTCAAAACCCGCCTCGTTAATGGCGGCGCGGTAAGCCGCTTTGCGGTCTGGCGCGGCTTGTTGAATAGCCGCCACGCGGCCATTGCCGCTCTCGATCACGTTATCAGGGCCAATAATAGGCGCGCCTCGGTCCGCCTCAGATGAAGGCATCAGGCGGGCAGGGTCCAGTTCGGCGGCAATCTGGGTGATCTGGGCATCACTGGCCGCGCGGGTGCGATCGCGCGGCTGAAGCTCGCCGCTAGCGCGGGTTAACAGGCTGGCATCCACCACCTCATAAGCCACATCAATGCGGGTGCCGGAGGGCGTGACCACTTGGCCAGGTGCGGTATATCCCGCACGGGTGCCGGTGGGGATATTGCTAGCGCCATTGGTGGTGGCGCGGGGGCTGGTGGGAAGTGGAACTTCAAAAGGTTGGCCGGTTCGCCCAGCATTGATTGCTTTACCAAAATATGGATCGAGCGAGGCTGAGCGTCTATCTGGCCCCCATGCGGCCACTGAGCCACCCCCAACATGCACACCCCAATCGTAATGGCCAAGGCCTGGAAACACAGCAGCAGCATTTGTGAAGAACCGCGCATATAATTCGGGGTCTTCGCTCGGTGTGATTTTCACACCATTTCGTGTGAGAACAAGATCCGCAGTATTGGAATGTCCGGATACATCAACGTCATGACGCACACTACCAGTCCGTGGGCCACCTGAGCCAATGGGCGCTTGCCCTGCCGACGTGACAATTATCCCGATATCTTCACCAAGTGGGGCAACAACGCCATTTAAACGGGCTTGAAAATCACTGCTAATCGGCATTGAACGAATTTTGCCTTCTAACTCAAATGTGATTGGAACTTCGCGAACTGGCGCAACCGGCACCGGCTCATCATTGGCCAGCGCGGCCTCGGTGTCGCGCGCTAGGGTCTCGCCATCGACATCGCCTTCAGCCTGCATCTGGTTGCGGCCGGCGCGGTATTGATTAAAGCGCCGCGCGCCAGAGGCAACGGCGTGAACTGCACCGCCAAGCACACCGCCAAAAGCCGCGCCCATGGTGATTTGGGCGAGGGCATTCGGGTCTGGTATGTCTAGCTTTTCGGCTTGGTCATTCATGCGGGGCAGGATGGCCGCTTCGCCTGCGGCCCCAAGAGCCGCTTCTGTTGCGACCGTGCGTAAAAATCCACCGCCAAAGCCTAGCGGGGCCATGGCAAGGCTAAGTTCATCGGTCATCGCTACAGCGCCACGGCCTATGAATTCGGCCAATCCAGAGCCTGCGCCGCCCATGTTCAAGGTTTTTTGCGCATCCTCGTATTCAGCACGCCGGATGCGGATAACTTCGGCATCCAGCGCCTCAACGGAATTGATCGTAATGTCACCCCATGCAGCGGGGTCTTCTGCCTGCTTTGCCGCCAATGCCTCAAAAATCTTGGCTTCAAGGTCTGGGCGGCGGGTATCATGGTTAAAGCCGGATTGCTGAAACTCCGCCAAAACATCATTGGCAAAATAGTCTGGCGGAAAGCGGGAGGTGATTTCCTGCATGATCCCCATGCGGGTGCGGCCTTCCTGATCCCAAGCGTTTGTTTCCAGGCTTTCCGAGGTGGCCGCTGCCCCAATAATATCACCAACCGAAGCCACTTCTCCTGTAGCGCGGCCACTTAGTGGTGGGGGTGGGTTTGCGAGCAATTCCTCACGGCTTGGCAAAAATGTGGTCATTGCTGCATTGCCTCCACAAAGGCACGCATATCGAGCCAATAAGGCTCGCCTGTGCCACCCGCTTCAATCGGCCATGTGTTTCCACCTGCGCTGTAGAACACCTGATAAACGCCATCACCAACGGCTCGGAAATGAAGGTTTGAAACATCTTCAGCAGTTAGGTCTCGGCCTGCAAATGTAGGCGCATCACCCGTAAGACTGGCATCGCGCCAAACCGCGATCGGGTCGCCATCATCAGCACCAAAAGCGTCTACGGATTTCCCCCAAGCTTCGTTAAATTCTCCAGCCGTCATGCCGATGGGCATTAAAGTATCAACACCCTTTGCAAACAGTGTCCACGCTGGATCATTGCCAATTTCCTGAATGCCGCCGGTTTGCTGGCCGCGTGCATTAATGCTGGCCCCAAGGGCGGCTGATAACGCTTTTTTGAAATCAGTTTCAAACGTGTCACCCTCAGCATCTTGGCCATTGGCTGTGCTGGCCCAAATAGCAGTGGCCGTTTCCAGCAAAACGCTCTTGAGCTGCTCACCACCGCTAATATCCTGAAACAGATTTGCATAGCGATCATAAACCAGTGTGCGCGCTTCGGCGCTGCTGGGCAGGTCCACGGTGCCAGCGGCAATGGCCTGCTGTCCTTTGAATGCAGCTTCAGCAATGGCAGGGTTTCCGCCGCCTGCGAGCTGCCCTGCCATATGGGTGAACACCGGATCAGCGCCGAGGTTGGCGAGCGCTTGGTGGGCGTTGTCGCCAAAACCTGTGCTGAGTAGGGCCGCGGCCTCCACGCGGGCGGCGGGGTCTTGGTCCGGTGTTGTCATGGCCGTGATCTGGTCGCGCTCGGCGGCGGTGAAGAAAACCGGCGTATCTGTGTAGCCGTCTTCTACCAACCCGTTGGCAAATGTGGCGCGTTTTGAGAAGAATTCTATCAGCGCTTGCGGATCGGCATTGGCAAGGTCTTCTGGCGCGGCTGGGGCAGGCAGGCCCACGGCTTGGGCGCGCGCAATCGGGTCATCACGCCAACCCTTTTCGGCTTCCTTCAGGATGCTTTGCATGGCGGCGAGCCGATTGTTATCATAGCCATTGGCCACGGTGCGCTGGCTTTCCTCGGCAATAGCGGCGCGGAGCTGGGCCGGCGTCATTTGCGCCATTTCCGGGCGCTCGTCGCGCAGCTGCACGGCGGCAAGTGCCTCGCCGAATTTCGGGTTATCGCGAAATTCCGGCGTGTTGAGGATATCCTCTTCACTTTGGGCAATGCGGCCCTGGTTGGCGGCGGTGATCACAAGGCTAAGCTGGTTTTTGGCAATCGCGTCCACCTCACGCGCCGCTTGTGTTGCGGCCTTTTCGGCGGCGGTGCTGGCGCGGGCTTGCAGAGCGGAGCGCTGGGGGCCGGTAATGCCCGCATATTCGCCGTTGCCAAGGGCTTCGGCGAGGCCTGCGGGGTCATCCACCAGGCGGGCATTGGCGGCGGTCAGGTCTTGCTGGCTGGTGAAGCTGGCAATCTCGTCTCCTGCTTGTTCAGGTGTCAGTGCGCCGGTGGTTACCGCATCCACCACGCTTTCAGAAAAGTTGGTAGTGCTGGTGGTGCGGGTGGCTTCATCCGTGCCAGCGGCATTGGCCACGGCGGTGCGGCGCGCAGCTTCGAGATTGGCGCGCATGGTGCTTTGGTGCAGATCGGTGGCGCGGGCACCGATGGCCAGCGTGTGGCGGTTGGCCAGCTCGTCAAAGGCCATGCCGGCGCGGGGCTGCAAGCGCTCGGTTAGATTGCCCATCAGGTTGGCGCGAATTTCCTGAATGCGCGTTGGAAAATCTCGGTTAAGCACCGTTGGGTCTGATATGTTGTCAAACTCTTGCCGCAACTGCCCAAGCTGCATTTGCATGTCGATCTGCGCTTGGGAAAGCTCGCGGGCGTCCTGCTCGTTGCGGATTTTCATGCCGTTGTTGAAAAGCGATTGGCCAAATTCCGCCACGGCACCGCCCGCGCTTTCATTGCTCACGCGGACCTGGGCGGCGCGGCCGCCGCTGATCGGGGCGGTGGGGACAATCAGATCAGCCATGCTACGTTGCCTCCGCTGCGCCGAGGTTTGGCCAAATCTCTAGTGCTCCAGTAAGGGCGCTGCTGGCGGCGCCAAGCGTGCCGGTAAGCAGGCCAAGGCGGCCACGGGCAAGGGCGGCGCGGCGAGCTGCACTCAGCTCGGTTTGGCGCGCCGCCCCCTCCGAGCGCACGGATTGACTGGCAAACGAAAGCTCCTCGGCCGCCTGCTGGCCCATATAAACCGCTTGCGGGCTATCAAGGCTCACGCCACGGCCAGAAATCTGCAAGCGCTGCTTGGCGATTTGCCCAGCCATTTGCTTGCGCAGGCGTTCGTCTTTGATCGCAGAAAGCTGGGCTTCGGTGGCGGCCTGTTCGGCGATCAGGGCGGCATTTTGACGGCCAGCCTTGTTGGCAGCCACGCCCTGGGATATTTTGCCGCCAACACTCAAGCCAAGGCCTATAAGTTCAATGCTACACATTTAGCGGTCCGCCGTATCTAATACTGGCACAAGGGCCAAAATGGTCATCGGGGCACCGCCGAAGGGGCGGAATTCATATTCCACCTCTTTGGCCATGCCAGAGGGTATAGGCACACGGCGAATGCCGGAATAGGCCACCGTGGTGTTTGAAGGCACGTTTGGCTTGGTGATATCCTGAAACCCTGTGGGGCGCTCGGCAGTGCCAAATTCGAGCGAAATACTGCGCGCCAGCGCAGCTGCGGTGCGGTGCATACGAATGCCCGCTGCTTTAGCGCGCTTCTGGCGGCCCATAGTGGCCCCGTCTTGGGCGGCAGACACAATATCGAGCGTGCGGGCTGATTGCTCGACTTGCGCGGATATTCCGATGGTTGCCTGATTAACCGGCCCGGCAAGAGTTACGCTGCCAGAGGATACGGTCACGGGTCCCATTTCGCCTTCATCCGTCCAGGCATAAACTTCCTCGCCCTCAAGGTGGTCCAGCCCTGTGAAGGTGGCTGTCGGGCTGGCATGGGTGAAGGTTTTGGCGGCGTAAATATGCACGGCGTCTGCGATAGGGGTGCTTTCAGGCAGCAGGCCAAAAATAGGGGCAATCGCCTCCACATGGCGCTCAACGCTGCCGTTGATTGTGCGCTTCACAATCAGGGTGACAATGTCATCGGTGCCGGCGGCATTTTTGGTCACGCACATGCTTTCGACTTCGCCGCCCACGGGCATGGTGGCCCAGCCCAGCACTTGCTCGGCGGGGTCATAAATCACCACGGCCAGCTCGCCGTTGCTGCGGCGTATCCAGCCAATGGGGGCAAGGCCATCTTGCCAGACGATTTCTTCCATGCCTTCGGCGGCGATATGCTCGGCGGGCAAGCTCAGCTCCAATGGCTCGTTTTGGTCTTGGGTGAAACTGAAGCCGATTTCAAACAAGCGGCGCTTGTCGCGGGAAATGAAAATCGGCTTGCTGGCGGGGGCAACGGGTGTTGCGGCGGCACTGCCAATTTCGGCATCTTTGCGAAAGGCGATATTGAGGGCTGATATGGCCTCAAAGTCATTGAGCGAGGTAGAGGAATAGGTTTCCCCAAGCGCGCCAACATGCAACCCACGGGAGCCGCCTTTAAGCCAGACAATTTCATTCAGGCTGCCATTGCCATCAATATTTGGGGAAAAGGCGGCATCAATATCCACGGTTGGCTCAAAGTTTTCCGGCACGCCTAAAAGCGAAATCCACATAGTGCGGGGGCTGGCGGTATTGTTGGCTGTGATCAGGCGGTTATCATGCTGGGTGATGGCGCGCGGGTAGCCGTTTTTGTCATTCCACGCCCCCTCGGCCCAGCGATAGGTGGGGTTGGAAACGCAGCCTTCTGGAATGCGCTTTAGCACATCGGACGTGGCCGAGGTGGCGCTGGCAACGGAGGTGATGCGCACAATGCCGTGGCCGTCGGAAATGAACTTCCATTTTGCGCCGGTGGTTTTATCCACCAGAACCTCGCCGCTCGAATGCGTGGGCGGGTTGGCGCCGGTATCTGTGCCAGTTGTCAGCTCGTAGGTTTTGCCATCATAGCGCATACGCTCACCAACGGCGATGGTGGTGTTGCCTGTCCATGTTGGCACCGTGGTGTCGTCGGTTGTGCGAAAGCTGAACAAGCTGCCAACGTGGGCAGCTTCAAAGCTGGTGCCAACACCCGTAAGCGTGATGCCCGCGCCGGTTTCAGCGCTGGCTTGGATCGTGATCGCCTCGTCAAGGTTCTGGGTCTGAAACGGGCCTGTGTCAATCGGAGCATCGGCAATGACCCAGTTGTCCAAAGCAAAGCGCTTTAACTTTTGCAGGGGATGGTTCCCGTCTACAATGTAGATTGCATCAGCGCTTTGGGTATATTGCAAAGTGTCCAGCTCGGCCGCGCCAAAGGGGGTGGCCAGCTCATAGGGCAAACCGCCCGATTGCACCAGCGAACCATAGCGCCACACGCGCATAATATTGGGGGTGAATTCCAGCACCACGGCGTCATTTACCGCAAATTCAAAAGCCACCAATTTGGCGGCGCTGTTGGATTTGGTATTGCCGTAAAACAACGTGCCAGGGGCGCGGGTTATGCCGCCTTGGCGCAGGGGCAAAAAGCCTCGGCATTTCTTCAGGCCGGTTTGCACGCGCGCATAATCCGGTCGGCCATAAAGCAGGGGCGAGATTTCCCCTGCACTCATGGCATATTGTGGCGGTGAGCTTCTCATGAAAGCGCCTCGCTGGCCCACATGGCGGGCGTTTCTCCGCCATTGTAATTTTGCATCGAGGCGCTGTTGCGGTCGGCGCGCAGCGCGTCCATGATCGCACGCTCAAAAGCGCCCTCAAGATAGCGCGCGCGGGTCGAGCTAACCCAGCGCAGGGCTAGGTTGGCGGCCAGCCGAAGCGCCACCGCGCGCTTGAAAAGAGAAGGCAGCTTGGCTTCGTCGGTGATTTTCATCATGTAGCGGATAGTGAGCGGGGCGGCTTGATCAGCGCGCAGCGCGTCTTGGTCCAGGCGGTATTTCACGGTGAAAGGCTGCACCTCGATCAGGCGCAACAGGTCGCCCGGGCGCACATAGCTATAGGGCAGGTTTTGATCGGCTGGCAGCTCGGGGGCCTCGGAAAGCTGTGCAAATTTGCTGGCAAATGACCAGTCTGCACGCTCAAGGCATTGCTGGATGGCTTCGGGATATTGCTCGGCGGCGGCGGTGGCTTGTTCTGTGTCCTCCCCAAAGGCGCTGATCGGGTCCACCTCCATTTGCCGGAAGGCATCGGAAACGATTGTGCTGGTTGCATAATTAAGCGCCATGGGTCAGCCTTTTGCGAGGGAAGACGCGGGCCGGTTTAGGCCCGCGCTTTTGGCAATGGGGTGGGGCGTTAGTTGTCAATCGATACCAGATTGAACTTCATCGAGCCTGCGCCCGTCGCTCCTGCAATAGCATGGGCATAAATCGTGATCATCCCGCCCGGGTCGGCAGCAAGGCCCAGCACTTCCCACCAAGATTTGCCGTGGTTGGCATCAAGCGCGGCGAATGGCGATTGCGTGGTGGCGGCGGCCGAGGTGGTGTTTACGAGTGCGGTGACATCGTCTTTGGTGCCAATGCGAAGGTCGGTAAATCCCCATGCAGACGCCTGAAAGATAGTGTCAGGGTGAGGCATCGCAGCCGATGGCACCTCGCCCAGCTTGTAGGTGGAGCCGGAACTGGCGGCCGCGTCATGGGCGACGGTGCCGGTGACGGCGTGAATGCGGCCATGGACTTTCAATGACTGAGGGATTGCCTCACCCAAAAGCTCATTCCGATACACATCAGAGGTTACATTTTCAACGGCCATTTCGGCCTCCTCTTGTTCATGTCAAAATCGTGTGGCCAGCGGGAAACTGGCCACATCGTAATTTACTCAGTGCACTCGCACTTAATCACACCATTGTCCTGCTTGCGGGTCACATCAAAGCGCCCCTCAACTTGAGCATATGGGGTGTTGCCCGCATGGGTGTCGTTCCAGATATCGCCATTGATATCTTCCCAAACGCCGAGCACCAAATTTGAGGGCATCCAGGCCACGCAGTCGCGGGTTGTGCCGACAATTGGCAGGCGCGTGCTTTCAATGAAGTTCATATTCATAAAACGCGTCACCTTGCCATCTACCAACTGGGCCTGCTCAGCAAGGTTGATGCTGGAACCTGCTGCATCGACAATCCCGAGCAGATCGGTCATCTGGGTCGGGGTGATCGCCATTACAGGGTTTTCGCGGTCCAGATCATAGTCAGCCCACGCAAATTGCTCTCGGATCGCCTTCAGCTTAGCCATGGTCAGGCCAGCACCGCCATGCACAATGGTTTGTGCTGATGGAAAGCCCACGGTTGTGCTTGGGGTTTCCCCTTCCACAACGCTACCCAGCAAGCCGCCGTTATTAACAACGCCGTTTTCATCGAGGCCAATATAGAGATCATCCAGCTCACGCTGCACAGCGGCCATATGGCCAGCAATAATCTCACTTTGCGGGTTGTTGACCGAGCGCAATACGTCTTCGTCGTCAATGTAATCGCCGCTTTCAATTTCATCGCGAAAAACCAGCCAGCGGCGGGTGCGCTGCGCGGTGTTTTCAAAATTCGAACGGTCTTTGCTGCGGCGGCGCCGCGCCTTGACCGTACCAAGCATATCGCTGGCAGACATTGCTTTGCCGCTGCCGATCTTTTCTACAGAAAACTGGCGGAATTTGGAACGGATTTGCTGAGATACCAGCGTAACCATGTCCTGATAAGTGTATCGAAAGGATTGCTCGATGAGCGTATCATTGGCCATTGGTGGCCCTCCTGAAAAAACAAAGTTGATGGTTTTTCGGAAGGGATACCCGGCTGTTATTTCGCTCCGGACCCGGCCTGTGCTGTAACGTAGCCTTGGCGGCAGTCTGTTCCTGCGGTCAACCGGACGCGAGCTTGGGAGCAGCGATCCCCGATGCGTTAAAGCAGACTCCAAAATAGATCGAAAGTCAAGAAAAAATTAAGTGGCGGTGAATTTCTCCACCGCCACTTGTGTATGTGCCTTGTTTTATCGCGCTATTCTTGCGCAACAATCTTATTCAGGCGCGCTATCTCTTTGCTAATTTCGGCCTGTTTGGCTTTATCGCCTGCCTTCATAGCTTTGCTCCATGGCCCATCAGAGGCCATGAGCTGCGCCTTCTTCGCCTTCGCCTCAGCTGGCGTGGTGGTCAGGCCTGCACCGCTGCCAAGGCCTTTCAGGCTGTCCTCGCCCATCAGGTCCGCAAGGCTAGCAAACATTTTCATCACCATCGGGTCGCCGGTTTGCTTGCTCAGGGCCGAAGCAGCCGCGAGCTGCTCGTCGGCATCCATGCCCGCCGCCTCCGCCAAAGCCTGAAACGCTGTTTGCGCTTGGCCGATTTTGGCATCTGTCTGGTCGCCCCAGTCCTTTTGCAAGGTGGCGCGCATTTCGTCATTGGCTTTTTTGAGGTTGCCATCGGCGTTGCCAACAATCGTCCCCATGCGTTCGGCATAAAGCCCTTGCAGCTTTTCCAGCGCGGCGGGCGGAATGCCCTCTTCAAAGGCGATCTGGCGCGCGCCGTTCATCAGCTCGTCATCCACCGGCATGCCGTCGGGCAGATTCAGCTCGGGCAACTCGTAGCCCTCTGGCTTGTCCGGCAGGCCAAAAGTTTCGGCATTGGCGCGCATCCACTCGGCGGTGGTCTGCCCTTCAGCGGGGCGGTCCATCAGGCTTTCGGCGGGTTTTCCAAGGCGGGCCTCGGCATTGCGCCAGCCCTCAATCGCCTTGCCAAGCACCTCGCCCTGGTCTTCCTTCAGCAGGTCTTTCTTGGTCATCCAGTCTTTGGCAGGGGCATAGGTTTCCCCCTCCCACCAAAGCTTTTCATCACCGCCGCCCTCACCAGTGCCGCCGCCTTCACCTTGGCCGCCATCTCCACCAGCGCCGCCCTCGCCGCCGCCTTCACCACCAGCGCCGCCTTCATCGGCAGGATACCAAAGCGGGTGGCCGTTAATCATGTTCATCAGGTGCGTGTTCATAAGTGTTCTCCTTCAAGAGTTGGTTAATTTCAAAATTGGAAACGTGCATCATGGCCAAAATGGCGAGGCCAAGGTCTCGGCGGCCGCGATCGTAGGCCAGCTCCAACGCGATGGCGTTAAGGCGATCAGTCTCGCTCACATCGCCGTAAGCCATGATCTTGGCCATGATGATAATATCTTCAGCCATTTCCGGCTGCTTGGCATTGGCGCTGGACCAGCGCGCAATGCGGTCACGAACTTCGCGCGGCACCGAGCGGCCGCCAAAGGGGCGCGTCAAAATGCCAAGGCGGGTGAAAAACCCGCTCATGGCGCACCGCCCTCCGCTTGGGCTTGAGCGAGGTCTTTCACCATGCCAGCGCCGTCTTTGCCCATTTGCATGGCCTGCTGGGCCTGCATGGCTTGTTGGCGATCTGCGGCCATCTGGTCGGCCTCGTCACGCGAGCGCAGGATGTCGTTGGAAGCGCCACGGGCTTCCACCAACCGCTCGACCAGCTCGTCTTCGTTGATCCGGTCCAGCAAGCGCGGCTTGGCTTGGGCCAGCGGGGTGAGGTCATTGACCACACGCAGGGCGGCCACGCCCTCGGTGGCCTTCTGGGCCATGCTGGCCGCCGAAAGGTATTTCACATCCAGCGGCTGGCCCTCGGCCTCGGGTGGGGGTGGCGGAATTTGGCCCGCGCGCCACAGCATGCTAAAGCGCCGCGTGATTTTGCGCACAAGGTATTCCTCTTGCAGGCGGCCCATATAGGGGGCCATCAGGCGGGCGTATTGCTCCTGCCGTTCAAGGCTTTCAAGGGTGGAAACCCCAGTTCGTCCCACCATCGAGCTAAGTGTATACATGAAGATTTCGGCAATATTGCCAGCTTCCTCCCGTTGCATTTCCAGCGAGAGGCCGGTGCCGCGCGAGGTGTCCAGAATGTCCA
Source organism: Alphaproteobacteria bacterium (assembly GCA_024279075.1). Classification (GTDB taxonomy): domain Bacteria; phylum Pseudomonadota; class Alphaproteobacteria; order Rhodobacterales; family Rhodobacteraceae; genus UBA3077. The sequence continues at coordinate 16,700 of JAJRRX010000126.1, forward strand.
CCTGCCTGCGGCCGTTGATCATGCCACCATAGAGCACACCCTCGGGGCGGCGCTGGCCATGCAGGGGCCAGCCGTCCTTGTCGGGGGCGAGCATGGTGGGCGAGGCGGCAAATTGGGCCGAACGGATGTTGGCTTCCTTCTGCAAATTCAGCAATTTGGAGCCAGCAAGCGCCATATGGCCAAAGCCAGTGCCGTAGGTCTGGCCAGTTTCGACATCGAGGCGCGGGGTATGGAAGGGCATTTCCATGTAGCCGCTCTCGCGCACCACCGCGCGGCCCTCTTCCGCGCCATAGGTGGATAACCAGCGCTTGCCCTTGGGGCCAATATATCCACCCATGAAATCGGTGTTTTTCTGCACATGGTGGTAGAAGGTGAAGTCATCATTGCTACCTTTTTCCACCGCAACACGGATCTTCTCGGGCAGGTTATCCAGCCCGAATTCAGCGGCGGCTTGGCGGGCTTTCCAGCTGAACTTGCGCACCACCTCCACCACACGGCCCCAACCGTCAATCGCATACACAATCTCGGCCATCGGGATAGTTACATCGAGGATGCGGCGCTCTTTGGTATTGATTTCATCGTAATTGGCGGCATTGCCAATCATCACCGTGTCACCGATAACCTGAAGGGAGGACGGGTAAAACGAGCTGATATTGGGGCCAAAGCTGGCCAGCACGCGCGCGCTCACAGCTTCTTCCCACTGCTTCACAGCATGCACCTTGCGGCGGTCCTTATCGCCGATCTGCATACCAAACCACTTGTTGCCAGGGTTCATCATGGTGGACCACATGGTGCTGGTCAGGGCTTTCTGGTAAAGCACCGGCTCGCTGGAAAGCACCTTGTTGGCGGTTTTCTTGTTGCCGGCATTGGCGCGGAAAGGCAAAGCGCCCATAAAGCGCTTGATGTCCTGCCAGTCCGGCTTCAGGTGGCTGCGCGCACTGTCCAAATCCTCCCAGCGGGTCACCATTTTATCAACGCGGCTATCCTTTTCCAAAGGGCCAACTGTCTCATTCGGGGAGCTATCAAGCGGCATTGGGCACCCCCCCGAGCGTGTTGGTGGCCGGAATGCCGCGTGGGCTGGTCAGAATGTTGGCGGCGGCACCGCCGCGCAACTGGCGCAAGCGCGCCTCGATGTCGCCTTGGCGCTGGCTTTCCTGGTTGGTGGTTGCCGGAATAATGGCAGGGCGCGGGGCGGCGGTGGCTTGCTTTTGATACAGGCACATGGGGTTAGGTCTCCTTCTGGGGGTAAGATGGGGGGCGGGGGATGTAATCAGCGAGCCAAACCCATTGGTTCAGGTTCACCTCGCCACTATGGCCAAAGCCGATCATCTCGGCGTCCAGCTCAAAGCCGATGGCGCGTAGCAGGCTGGGGGCGGTGGGGTGGCCTGCCCAGCTGCGCGCCTCGATGCGGTGCAGGCCCATGGCACGGGCCTGCGCGGGGAAGCCGTCGCGGATCGCGCGGGCAGCTGGCACCAGCGCGCGCCTCCAAATCCGATGGTCGCGCGCCAGCATGGCCGCATGGCCAAGCCCGGGCGTGCCACCGCGCACAATCGCCATCACGGCAATCGGCTCGGCATAGGGCGGCGCAACCTGCGCCACAAAGCACGCGGCCCCCTGTTTTTCCAGCGCCATCCAGTCTGCCAGCATGTCATACGGAAGCGCTTTATCACCGCGCATCACCTCGGCTTCGAGCTGGTCGTTTTCGTCCAGCATTTCAAAAACACGCAAGGCATCCGGCGGGTTAAATGGCGCAAGGGTCACAAGGGGCCGTGTCATAGGTCAGGCCTCCTAAGCCGCGTCTTGCTGCGCAGCAATCCGCCGCACCGCCGCCGCCCAGTTTTTCAGGGCATTGTGAAAGCCAGCTGGGCCAGCGGCGATCAAGCCATAAATCTTGACCGTGTGGATAGGGGCATCGCCGTCAAATTCAGCCCCATTGATCTGCACAAGCTTGGCTTGCAGGGCCGAAATATCGGTGGGCATGTCGCCCAGCTCACCGGCCAGCAAAATCGCGGCATTCATGTCCTTTTCGTTGATCGCCTGCGGCTTTTTGAGGGCGCGCTCTTTGGCTTTGGCGCGTTTTTTCTTCTCGGCTTCGCGCTTTTTCGCGCCCGCATCGGCCTCTTTGGCCTTGGCTTCCTCTGCGGCCAGCCGCGCCTTTTCAGCCTTGATCGCCTCAGCATTGTCCTCGGCATCAGCAATGATCTTGGCCGCTTTGGCCTCGGCCTGTTCAATAATCACATCAGCATCATTCTGCGCATCTGCAATCTCATCATCCGTCAACTCGGCCTTTTTGTCGGCTTCAGAGGTTATATCAGCCGCCTGCGCCTTGGCATCCTCAATGATCTTGGTGGCTTCCTTCGCGCCAATGGTTGCGATCTCCTGCACCTTGTTGGTGCCATCCTCCACAATTTTAGCCGCCTTGGCCTCGGCCTCGGCAATCAGCCCACTGGCACGGGCTTCTGCATCAGCCACAATATCGGTGACCTTGGCATCATCTGTCAGAGCTTCAGGCGCACCCTTCACTTCATCAGCGGACAGGGTATCACCTGCAATTTTGGTCTTGCTCATAATCTAATCTCCATAGGGGTTGGTTACGTCATATCCGGTCTCGATCCCGCCACCGTTCATCGGCGGGCCTCCGTTATGGCCGAGTTTTTCAGGCACATCATTGCGCCCAAAACTGTTGGGGCTGGAGCCGTCAGGCTTCGCCTTTGAAAGCAGCAGGTATTGCAGCCCGTCCATCACATTGGCCTCGACCTTGCTCTTGTCAGGCACCTTGCGCTTGTCGCCGCTGTTGTTAATCTCTTCGGCCCACACATAGCGCGCCTCAAAGCCTGCGATCAGGTATTTGCAGCTCGGGTCAATCAATATCCCGGGCTTGCCATTGCGGATAAATTCGAGCTGGGCGCGCACCGCTTCCAGCCGCGGGTTAATCCGGTTGGTGCCCATGCGCTGCGGCTTCACCCGAAAGCCCGCCGCCTTGCCCACCATCAGGTTCCATGTGGCGTTTTCATCCGCCGCTTGGCTGGCGCCGTGTTCGCCCGCCATGTCGCCCCAGGCACCACCCACGCGCATGCCAGGAAAGCGCTTGCGCAGTATATCCTTCAGCTCTTGGCCAAATTTCACCGCCATAAGTCGCTTTTTGGGGAACATCAGCTCGGCCAAAATCACCCAATGACCAGGCTCATGGTATTGCGCCACCACGGCCGCACCCTTGAAGCCTTGGTCAAGGCCAATATAGAGCGGCTTGCCGGCATCGGGCTGCAATTTGGTCGGGGATACATGGATTTGGCGGCTGAATTCATCCTCAAAAACAGGGTCACCCACCTTCAGGTAAACCGTTTGGTTATAAACCAGCCGCTTCACTAGGTCGCCCCGCCCTGCCAGCTTCATGGTGGCGATCTGGGTCGGATAATAGCTGGCGGGCAGGTTTTGCAGGTTTTCGCACCTGTCCTCGCCATAGCCAGCCTGTTTGTGGAAGCCGATCTCTATCGGGTGGAAATCGGTGCCGGCCTTTTCCGCCTCGGCTTGCAGCGCCCCGTTCAGCGTGGCAATCACCTCTTTGCGCTTTTCCTCGTCATAGAAAAAATCAAAGGACCAGTTATCCTCATCCGGTGCGTTGAAATCCCCCACCAGCTGGCCATAGTCGCGATATTTTGCAGGGTAACCCTTAAAATGCGCCTGATCGGGAAAGCGCTTGATGCGGGTAATGCCGTTCACCAGCACATCGAGCGGGTTGGTGTCCATCTCATGCAGCCAAATGTCGGTGGTCTGAATGCCCCGCATCGCCGCCACCACATCATCGCCAAAAGCCATGAACTCCACGGTGAACTCGATCCGCCCGTGTTCATCCTCAAACCACATCACAAAGTTAACCGGCCCGCCGCGCCCGCCAGACCACTCTCCAAGGTCTTTCGGGAATACCTTTAGAAAATCCGGAATGGTGGTAGACCAAAGCTGGCGATAGGTGGCGCGGGTCACCATCAGCTTGTAGCGCCGCACCCCGTCAATCACCGACATGGGCATCATCACCGCGCGCCGCAGGCGGGATTTGAGCAAGGTGGTGGTCTTGCCCGAGCCAACAGGCCCGTTGATCCCCACCACGGCGCTATCATCCCAATACATTTTCTCCGCCACCCGACCGGGGAAATCCAGCGCCTCGATATCGGGCTTGTCAGTGGCCAGCTCGCCGGTTATCGTCGCCAAGCCGTCCTCGATCGACAGGGTGTGAAAATCAGCATCGCTCATTCCCCCTGACCCCGTGGCCGGATTTTCCTGCAACCCCGTGCCCCCGTCCAAATTGTCCATCGTCGCGGTCATGTTTTTGCCACCTCGATTTGAAAATGCCCCTTGGCCTCTGTGCGAGGGGCAGAGGGGGCGAGCGCGGGGGGCACCCCCCCCGTTTTTGAAATCCGGCCGCTGCTGGCCAAAAAGCAAGGGGGGGTGGGGGCAATCGTCCGAGCGCAACTATTTTCTAAACAGTAGGTTTGCAGGTGATTGTTGTTTGTTTTCAATAGGTTGCTCATATCGTCCGACCATCCTTTAAATTGTCGCCGCTTTCAATTTCGCTAACCGCTTGATTTTGTACAATTTCTTTTGGCATAGGTGGCGGTGACATCGCCCGCCCTTTGCGGCCCTCAATCACGGTTGGCGCGGGGCCATCGCTGCCGCCTGGCATCACAATCTGGGTGATCTGCGAGGTGTTCACGTTCACATCAGGCGTGACCTTACCCAGCCCGAAGGGCAGCACGGCCTCGGCCCGCCTGCCCATATCCTTGTAAAGATCAGTAAACACTGCCAGCCGCTGGCCCACCGAAGCCTGAAAGTCGCCAGGATGCTGCCCGCCAGCCCATGCCAACACCTCTTCGGCGCGCTGCATGGCCAAAATGTGAGGCGGCAAGCGGCTGTCCAGCCCTGCCATCAGGGCCAGCACGTCCTCGGGCTGTCGGAACCCCTTGGCGGCCAGCATGGCCTTGAGCTGGGAGCTGCTCTTGTTTTTCGCCCCCTTCGGACGGCCAGCACCGCGCTTTTCCGGCACCAGCTCGCCGCCCTCGCCATCATCAGACGGCAGAAACGTCAGCTGCTCGCCCAGCTCCCGCGCCTGATCCAGCCGCTTGGCAATCGCCTCTGCCTCAATCTCTGCCTTGGCCCTTTTCATCCAATAAATCCCCGATAAACAAACGGTTTTTTCATCATATTGAATGAAAACAATGACTTACCACTATTTAGGCAAGCGAGCTTAACAGGCTTGCACCACCTAGCGGTTGCGAGGTGCAACGGTGCAACAAAAGCGTTGCACCGGCGTTGCAGTAAAACTTTTAATGAAATCAGAGCCTTATAATACTTATGCAACGGTGCAACGGTGCAACGGTATATATGCGTCGTGTGCGCGCGTGTGTGTGTGTGTGTGCGCGCATACGCGAGGCTTTTGCGCGCAAAACCGTTGCACCGTTGCACTTGCTGGCTAAAGCCCTGATTTTGTTTGTTTTTTTGCTGCAACATTGCTGCAACATTGGTGCAACAAAATCGAAAATGTTGCACCCTGCAACCGTGGGTATAAGGAAACCGACGCGCACGGGCTGCAAAGCCTACGTTACGCGTTTGGGCGCATCCGGTCAAGGGTGCGGGGTGAAGAAAACGGCGGCGCGGGGTCTGGGGCGCGGGATGGGGCATAACGCAGTCCTTTACTCGAAATCTTGGATGTCGGCGGGCTGTGGGGGCTTAGGCGGGGCCTCTGGCGGCTCTGCCGCCTCCGGCGAGCCTTCTTCGCCAAAAAGCCCAGGGATCGAAGCCAGCGGGAACTTCCAGCACCGGCTCTTCACCATGTTGAAGCTAAGCGCACTCGTCGCGGTTGCGCTCGGAATGCGCCGCGTGGCTTGTGACCACACACCATTGCTGGCGCTTGATGAATACCAGCGGGTGTCTTTGAACAGGCGCGCGAGGCCGTCATGGCTGTTGGCAATGGCGAGCTGTGCGCCCTCCTTGCGGCCATAGACGCGAATGCCGATTGAGCTTAAAGCGTGGGTTGCTTTGGCCATATCCTCGCCATCATCCAGCCCTGCGGCCACCAGTATCCAGCGGCCCACGGTGAGCTTTTCACCGCCGCGAAATACATCGAGCTGCTGGCCGAAAAGATAGTTGAGGCAGCGCTGCCAGTCGCTACTCTGCTGAGCCTGGTCTTGCACCACGCGGGCCGATAGCTTCTCGCTCCAGTTGTTAAGGCGGGCCTCGTCCGGCTCGCTGTCAAATAGCACTAAATCGGCCATGGTCAGCAGGGTGCCGAACTGGTCGCAGCCACGGTGGCTGTGGCCGGCCGCGGCCAGCGCGCCGCGATAGGCGTTGAGCGTGTCGTGCATCCGGTCCCAATTTGCCAGCACCATGCTGCGCAAAGCTTGGCCCACTCTGCCCCATTTTTTGGGGTCCGGCTTGGGGGCCTTGGAGCCTTTTTTAAGGGTGAGCAGGTCCAGCACCGCGATGCGGCTTATGTCCTGGTCAAGCATATCAGGAACAAGGATCGAGGAAAACAGGTAGCTGTTTTTTACCAGAAACTCGCTGGCCTTGTGGTCCTGCCCGCCACGAATAACCTTGCCGCCTGAGCTGGCGAGGCGGGCGAGCTTGACCACGTCTTTCACCCGGCGGCTGTCGGCCTCGGCCTCCAGCTCGTCAATCGCCACGGGGATGGTGCTTTGGCCGGTATATTGCCGGATCGCCGCCTCGGTCGCCCCTGCGGGCTGTAGCAGGCTGTTTTTGCCAAAAATATCGCCGATGATCTCTTGCAGGGTCGATTTGCCGGTGCCCGCGTCGCCGGTGAGCCACACCATGGGCCGCCAGCGCAGGGCACCGCCAAACAGGGCCGAGCATATCCAGCCAAGCAGCAAATAAGCGTCCACGTCGCCCCGGAGCCAGTGCCAGCTCTTTAAGGTGGCGAGCAGCTCGGCGGCGGGGGATTGGTCATCGGCGCTTATGAATTCGGTAAGGGGGCGCGGGGTGCGGATATCTGACGGGTAAACATAGCCGTCAATCTCGCCTGGTTCTTTCCAGTTGCCCTTGTAAAGCACCGCGCCGCCGCAATGCAGAATGATGCCGCCCTCGCCATCAGGCCATGCGCCAAGCCCGCGCACGCGCTCGGTGGCGTTCCACACGCCCTTATCGGTGCAGGCGCGCACCATGGCCTCGGCGGCGGCCGCCTGATCAAAGCCGATCACCTGCGGCGGCGAGGTTTCGCTGCCCTTTGACCAGCGCGGGAATTCGCCTTTCAGCAGGTCCACCCGCCCGCCAAATATGCCGCGAATGCGATCAAGGTCATGCTTTTTAACATCGGCAAGCTGGCCCAGATAATCGAGATAATAATAAACAGGCCCCTGCACGCCAAGCGCGGTGACCGGAGAATTCGGAAAGATCATCCCGCGCGTCTCCAGCGGCCCCTCGGCCGCCTCGTGCTCGCTGGCTTTGGGCGGGTCCAGCTCGCCGCGCAGCAGCTCAAGGCTGGGCTTTTTCGGGTCTGTTGTGGCGGGCTTGGTCATAGGGCAAAACTTTTCTTTTGATCAGGGGTTGACAACAGCGCCAATGGCGCTAAATTGTAAGATGTCACAAGGGCAATGAAGCCCGCCAAATAGGAGATGACATTATGAAAAATGAAGCCAAAATTTACAAAAATATGCGCGAAATAGCAGCGGATTTGGAACCCAATCAAATCAAGCTGGTCATCATGAAAAACTACAATGACTTCGAGGTTCCTACGGAGGCCATCAGCGCTTTGCTGGATGTCCTCGAAGCTAAAATCGGCAGCGCCGAATTTGTCGGCTTTTGCAACATCCTCAACCAATAAGGAGCCGAAAAAATGACAAATTTTGAGAAAGCCGTTCGCGAAGGTTACAAGATTGAAAAATACGGGGATAATAGCCAGTGGTTCGTCGTTGACAATTTCGGCACTTGCTGGGGCTATTATTTCACCGAGCGTAAGGCTATTAACGCCATGAGCCGAATTGGCAAGGGCTACAACTAAAACAACTGGCCCGCTTCGGTGGGCCATGAAAAACAGGGAGACACCATGACCCCCGAAGAATTCAAAGCCGCCCGCAAATCCTTGGGCCTTACGCAAGCCCAGCTCGGCCACGTGCTGGATACCGCGCCGCAAACCATCCGCAAATGGGAAATGCCGGCGGGTCGCAGCACAGCGCGCGGGGTTAACCCCGTAGCGGCCCGCGCCATGGGCTGGATGCTGGCAGGCTTCCGCCCACCCGAATTTCCGAAGGATCAGCGCCAAGCCTAAACCCTCCCCATAGCCGCGCGGCGGCGGCGTTGGCGGGTCATTTTGTCGGCGCTCGGGGTGTTTTCCCAGATCTTGCGGTGCGCCTCCAGCCGCGCCGCTGCCCGCTTGTTGGCGGGGGTAGGCTTTTTTTGGCCGTAATGTGGCTTGAAGAGTTGCTTCAAAAGATCGTAAAAATTCATGCTGCACCTGCGCTTTCCTGTTGGTTTTTGATCATCATCAGGGCATCGTTTAGGTCTTTGCCCCCATGGGTGTTTTTCCAAATGCTCACCTCGCGGCCTTGCTTCAAAAAATGAGTTTGCGCCTGGTCAATCAGCCGCAGCTGCTCTTTGCCGTCATCATTATCGGCCACAATGGTGACGCGGGTAATGGCGGCAGGTAGCTGCACCTCTTTGAGATTGCCAAGCGAAATGGCACAAAGCACGCGCGCGTGGGGGTGGATCACCGCCACGCTCAGCGCGTCCTCGATGCCCTCGGTAATGTAAACATGGTCACCAGCTGGCGCTTTGCTCAGGGGCGCGGCTTTGCCGCCGCGCGGGCCGGTGCCGGTCCAAAGGCGGATATAGCCGCCCTGCATCGAGCCAAACACTTTTTTAGGGCTGGGCACAGGGGCCTTGCCCCAGTTTCCGGCATCATCTTGTGCAAGATACGTGCGGTGAACGCCCCAAAATTCCGGCGCGCTGCCATCCTCATGCGCAGGGCCATAAATGGCGGCGATCATGGCGGGGTAGGGGGTTTCGCTATATTCGCCGGTTTCGGGGTCCGTATGGAAATAGGTGCAATGGGGCATGTAGCGCAAAGAGCCAGGGGCGCGGCCGAGCACATCGAGGCCGATGGCGCGGTTGGCGAGGTAGGCCGCCACAGGCGTGCCTGTCAGATCCTCTTGCGCCTGTATGAACATCGCATGCGCGCGACCGCGCTTTTGCTTGGTCAGGGCCTCGGCATCCTGCGCGGCGCGGGCGCGGCGGGCCTTGGCTTCGGCTTGCTTGCGCAGGCGCAGGGCCTTTTGCTCGGGGGTTTCGGTATCCATGCCCAAAAACTGGCGGGCCTCGGTAAGCGCGGTGCGGGCATCGCAGCCAAGCGCATAACGGATCAGGTCCAGCATGTCGCCATCTTCACCGCTGGCATGGTCATGGTAGCGTCCGGCATAGGCGCCGGTCAGGTTTACATAAAACGAGCCAACGGCGCGGTCGGTGCGCCAGGGGTTCAGCGCCCAGTATTTGCCCTTGTCCACCCGCCCGCCTGGCGCATAGCGCTCGGCCACCTCGAGGGTGCGGGCCTTTAGGGCCTCGGCAATCTCCTGAATGGTGGGCAGGGCGGGGCGGCTCATGGCTTAGGCCGCCTTGCGGGCAAGCTGGGCATGGGCGGCAAGGGTCTGCTTGAGCTTGGTCTGGCGCTCGGTGAACGGGCCTGCGGGCATCGCCTCGATCAGGGCGTTATAGCGCGCCACGCAATCCGGCTTGGTGCGCTCCAGAATGATTGACACATCGAGCATAGGCAGGCCCCGGTGATGCTCGCTCACAAGATCAAGGTCATCCTCGATCGGCCAGTTTTCATCAGGGCAGGGGCGGGGCAAAATGCCCTTGCCGCCCTCGGCCTTTGAGGCAGTTGTGGGGGCGGCGGAAACGGGGCCAACCACCTTTGAGGCGGGCGTGACTGCCGGTTTTTCCTGAGCATCCCGCAGATTATAAAACTTTTGCGTCACACCCTTAACAGGCCGGTTCAACTTCAGCGCAATCACCTTAAACGGCACGGCTTCTGCGCGCATCTCCAGCAAGCGCTTTTCTTCGTCCAGTGTCCACGGGCCTTGCTCATAGATAGGCGTGGCTGGGATTTTGCTCTCTGGCTCCATCTCCGCCTTTATCCGCTCGATGCGCGCCGCGCAGTTCTTGGTCAGCCAGAACATTTTCGAGGCGCAGGTGCGCTCTTTGCGGCCCAGCAGCTCGGTCAGCGCCTTGAACGGCTTACCTTGCAACCGCCCCTTGATCAGCACGTCCTCTTCATCTTTGGTCCAGCGCACGCCATGGCTGGAATGGTCTTCGAGCCTTTCCTCTACCGCCTCCGGCGCTTCGGTCTGCTCCGGCACCGGCGCAGGGCTAAAGGCCGCTTGCGGGGCTATCGCGGTGCGCGGCTGCGGTGCAGGGCTTTCTGGCTCTGTCTCTATGTCCGCCAGCACGTCCTTCATGTCGCGCTCTGCCATGCTTTTCAAAAATTCTGGTGTTCGTATTTCAATCGTTGGCCTGCCTTCGATCTCGATGCGATCTTCCGGCACGCATCCGTGTATCTCCACCGCGTCCAGCACTATGCGCAAAACGCCGAAGTTAAACTCAACCGGCAGGTTGAGGCCTTCGATGTCGTTCATAATGGCGTCAATGTCTGTTCCCGAAAATCGCTTCATGGTTTTTTCCCTTGGCTTTGCTGCCACGCGCCCATTGAAAGCGCGTGTTTCCAGCGGTGGATTTTTTCCAGGCTGGCAGCCAGGTGAAACTGGGCCGCTGTCAGGCCCGCGCTGCCCCGCTTGGGGTGGTAATGCGCCACCAGCTCGTCAACGGCAGTGGCAAGGTCATCAATCAATCGGTTTTCGCGGGTCACCTCTGGCAGCACGTCCTTGAAGGTGGCGAGCGCATCCTGCATGGCCGAGTGGTTGCGCACCCGCGCCACCGCGATCTCGGTCGCGGCATTAATCAGGCAATGGTCCGCAAGGCTGAACTTTTTGGGCTTATCCATTGATATCCGCCCTTTGCTGCCAGGCATACATATCCGGCCCTGCGGCCTCGGCCGCGTGCAGCGCCGCCTCGGTGGCAATGGCGCGGGCAAAGCGCGCGGGCCCAATGTAGCTTTGCAAAAATGCGCCCAGCTGCTCACCAGCGGCCACCTGGTCGCGCTGGCACAGGTTGTTAAACACCAGCACCGCCGCGCACACCTCGTCATCCTCACGGAAAAACGCCAGCGCATCGGTGAGCAGGTTCAGCCGGTCACGCAAGCCAAGCTGCCCCGCCTTTGCGGCCATGCTCACCTTGGTTAGCCGCAGGCCAAATGCTATTTTCGGGTCAAATCCCATAGCCGCCCCCGCGCGAAACGGGCAGAAACAACGCGGGGGCAGCTCTCAGCGCTACTACGCTGCGGCTCAATCCGGCTAAAACAGCCGACACCGGAGAGGGGAATTCACGCAAGGCGCGGCGTGGGTGTCTGACGGGACTTAGCCGCCACGCCTTGCGATTTTCGGCGGCACGCCTGCTCTGCGCCGAAAATGGGAATAAAAAGCCGCGCGGCGCTACTTGGGGCCGCGCGGAAGTCCAACAGGGAAGTTTAACAAAAATACTCGTTACAAAACTCATGCCGCCACCTGCACGCTGTCCGGCGCGGGCATCAGCGCGGCTATCTCGGCCTCGCTCCCGCCATAAATCAGGTGGTCCGCCGTCAGCGCAATGCGCCGCTGCGCAGCCGCCGCCAGCAAGGTGCGCATAATGCGCGGGCTGGGGATATCCCCTGCGTCACGCATTTTGGACCCGTTCTTCCACGCAATCGGCGTCTTTTCGTGCTGGCCAAGGATGGCCGCCACGCCCTTATAGCCGCCAAGCAGGCGGAAAGTGACATCGGTTGGTGTAAGGTGGCTACTCATGCCCTAGGCTTAGATTAACAGGTGTGAGCCTGTCAATGGGGTTTGTTCAAAAAATGAACAAACAAATTCGAGAGCTGCGCATTATATCTCACAGTATGAATATAGATTGGTTCAAGCGCAGGCAGCAAATTGCCAATGTCACCTCTTTTGATCTGGCCGAGGCGATCGGGCGGAACAGGGCGGTAATATCGCGCATCTATCACGGCAAGCAAAAGATGACGATGCAGCAAGCTGAAGCCTTTGCCAAGGTTCTGGACGTGCCGCTTTCCGAAGTGCTGCTCAATGCCGGCATTGCCAGCAAGGAAACGGTGCAGGAGCTTAACCCTGGCTTCGCTGAAAGCGACGTGGCGCAATGGGTGCCAAAGCCGGAAAGGGCAGAGGGGCCGGATATCGAGGCTATGGCCAAAGCCCTCGGCGGTGGCCGTAACGGGGTCGATATCTGGCGGGTTAAATCCCGCGCTATGGCCTTGGCGGGCTATCTGGAAGGCGATTATATGCTGGTGGACACCCACCAGCGCGACACCTGCCAGTCAGGTGATGTGGTGCTGGCACAGGTCTATGATTTCAATGTCGGGGCCGCCACCACCATCTTTCGGCGCTTCCAAGCCCCTGTTTTGCTGGCCGCAAGTGCCGATCCGGCAGAGTGGGGCGTGCATGTGGTGGATCATAACGCGGTGGTAATCATGGGCAAGGTTGTGGGGAGCTGGCGGATTTAGAGGTTTTTCAGCGCTGCCTGATAGGTTTCGCTGTAAACAGCCAAAAAGACCCGTTCCGGCACCCACACTTGCAAGCCAATATGAGCCCAGAACGCTATAAAAATGATGAATTCACTAGCGCTTTCATATCTAAAAAACAGGTAATCTATCAAATAGCCTGCGATGATGACCGCAATCAGAATTATCACCCGTGATCTGTTCTGCCACTGGCCAGCAATTTCGCTGGCCATCTGTGATGCGCGGCGCCGTTTTTCAGCTTCATCCATCTTTGCTAGCTCCCCGTGATTTTGCACTTAGTCGGGCATTCTACCGATCAAATATGAACACAAATATTTAAAAAATGAACAAAACCCCTTGACGGTGTGAGGTGGCTACTCTTATCTAAAGGCTGCAAGGCGCGGCAATCGCGCGCAGTTCTGAAAGGGTAAATCATGCCGAATGCACCAAAACTGGCCAATGCAGGGCCAATCACCGATGAACAGCTGGAAGCGCTGATAGAGGTTGGCGAGGCCCATGCCGCAGGCCAGCCTGTCAGCAATCCCGAAGCGGTTTTCTACCTCGTCACCTCCCCCGCGCTCCTGCGCGAGCTGCTGCACCGCCGCCACGCCCAAGCGGGGGTGGATTGGCTGAACCGCCCTTCCAACGTGGTGGAGCTGGCACAGGCTCGGCCCCAACTGCGCATGGTGCAGCCGGAGGGCGCAGCATGACCGGGCGCAAGTTTGTAACCGCAGGCGAGATCGCGGGCATCATGGGCCTGCAATCCGCCGAGAGCTTTCTGGCGCGGCGGGCCAAGCTGGAGCCGCTGGGCTTCCCCAAGCCGGTAAGCTGGTGCCAACGGCCCATGCGCTGGCGGGCAGCGGCCGTGCATGAGTGGATCGAGGCCAGCGAAGCCATCGAGGCCGCGCGTGGCTCTGAGGGCTTTGACGCCGAAAACGTGGTGATGATGCAGAAAGCGCAGGTGGCGTGATGTGCGGAGCTAAAGCCAGAACCGATATTTACAGCAGCGCCCGCACTTACAGCAGCGCCCCCGTTCTGATCACACTGGACAACCCACACAGCCCTATAACTGCGCCAGAGCAGTGGAACGATTATTTTGTTGAGCAAATGACGAAGGCCTTTACTCGCATCCTCGGGGTAGATGAAGAAGCGAAGGACCTTTCAGAAGAACAAAAGGTCACGGGGCTAACAATCGCCTCAGGCTTGCTCTCGATCATCATTCCACTGATAGATATGCTTGAGATCGACAACCTTTCAGGTGCGGATTTCATTCTGAATGTCGTTAGCAACTTGAAAGCCGACGGCTATGTCTAAGCCCCGCAAGCCCATTGCCCGCCCACCGGCGCGCCTGCGCCAGCGCTGGCGGGCGCGCTCTGAAAGCTGGCGCATCTGGTGGGAGCCAAGCAATGATATGCGCGCCGTGGGCATGCAAACCACCGAACTTTCAGGCCTCACGCGCACCAAAGCGGTGCACAAAGCCGAGCAGATGAACGCCGATGCGGCCAAGCGGCTGGGCCGCGCGCGCCCTGCACCTGCCCCGCAGCTCTCGGCCCGCAAGGGCACGGTCGCCGCCCTGATAGAAGCCTACATGAAATCCCCCGCATGGGATCAGCTCA
>JAJRRX010000127.1 GCA_024279075.1 Alphaproteobacteria bacterium
AGCAGGCCAACGGCCAATGTTTTTGAAAACTTCATCTATGACTCCTGTTTTTTGTCAGCGCCAAATTACGATTTGCCGCCGCCACAAGCAAAACAACAAACGGTGAGGGTAGGGTGCGTGGTCCCCACGCACCGTTATGCACTACAACTCGCCCCGCCTAGCACGCAAAACTTGGCGCAATGCCGGTGATTTAAATTCACATCCGCCTCGGCCTGTTTCAGCGTTTCGCCCATTTCAAAAGCCTCGTCATAGGCGAGCAGCGTGCAGGCGAGCACCACAGGGCGCTTGGCCCCTTTGCGCTTTACCACCATGCGCGAGCTGGCGCACATCACATCATCAGGGCGCTTATTCAAAATCCCCCAACAGGCGGTGGTGATTTCGGGCACCTCAACGCGCTCGTCCATCTCTGGAAAAAGCACGGTCATTGCAGGGTTAAGGGCATCAATCTTGAAGCCATGCTTTGCGTAAAGTGCCGCATATCCCGCGCGGCTCTCGGCCTCGCTATCGCCCCACACGGTCCGGCCCGCCAGCGCCATTTTAAAGCCGTTATCGCGCAGCCAATGCATACCTTTTATGGTTATATCATAAGCCCCTATGCCGCGTTCTTCATCATGCAAATCAGGGTTGAAGTGATCAAGCGAAATCCGCAAGGTCAGCTTGTCGCCATAGGCCTCGCGCAGCCGCAAAAGCCCTGCTTGCATGCTTTTGCGCATCATCGGTTTCATGGCGTTGGTCAGCACCAGCACCTCAAAACCGCGCTTAAGCCCCGCCTCGATCATAGCAATGATCTCGGGGTTCATAAACGGCTCACCACCAGTAAAAGCTATCTCCTCAACGGGCCAATCCAGCGCCTCAATCTCGTCAAGATACGGCTCCATTTCAGCCGCTGTCAGGTAAACCAAACGGTCATTCTCCGGCGAGCTTTCGATATAGCAATTCACGCAGGTGATATTGCAAAGCGTGCCAGTGTTGAACCACAGCGTCTTTGCGCCGGTCAGGGCCACCGAGGCGCGTTTTTCACCCTTCGCGGTCAGGTCTGGATGAGAAAACATCTCCAGCACGGGCGTTTGATTGTTCATAAATATCCCCTCTTTACGCGGCAGACTCCTCCGCCGCGCGCCTTACGTCAAGGCAATTTACTAAACATTCCCGTGAGGGGCGGCTTCCTCGGTGACAATCTCGATTTCGCTTTCCAGCGTTCGGTGCACGGGGCATTTATCGGCGATCTCCATCAGGCGTTTGCGCTGGTCGGCGTCAAGGTCGCCCTCCAGCGTGATAACGCGCTTGAACTGGTCAATTTTGCCCGCGGTCGAGTTGCAATGGTCGCAATCTGTTGCGTGAATTTTATCATGAGTTATATCGACGCTCACATGCACCAGCGGCCATTTTTTGCGCCGCGCATACATGCGGATGGTCATGCTGGTGCAGGCTCCAAGGCCGGAGGACACCAGCTGATAGGGCGAAAACCCGTCATCGGTGCCGCCATAAGCGATAGGTTCATCAGCCGTTACGTGGTGCTTTGGTCCGGCGGATATATCTTGGCGGAAGCCCTTTGGGTCCGCCTCGTCCACCCGCACAATGCCTTCAGGCGCGCCGATCGGGGCGGCGGGTTTGGGCAGGTCAAGGTAGCGCGCGGCCCAAGTCGCGATCACATCAGCGGCGTATTGGGCATCGGCGGCGCGGCTGAGCAGGTGGTCGGCGTTATCAAGCGTGATGAAGCTTTTCGGGTGCTTAGCCGCCACAAAAATTTCTGCGGCGTTGTCGATGGAAACCGTCATGTCTACAGGGCTGTGCAGCACCAGCAGGGCGCGTTTCATTTTGGCCACGGCGGGCAAAAGCTCGGCGCTGTCAATATCATCGAGGAATTCTTTGGTGATGGTAAAGCCCCGCCCTGCAAGGCTGACCTCCGCTGAGCCTTTCTCGCGGATCTCATCAATGTGGCAACCAAAATTCGCGGCCACATGCGCTGGATCACTCGGTGCGCCGATGGTCACCACCGCCTTCACGCTGTCAATCTGCCCTGCGGCCTTCAGCACCGCCGCGCCGCCCAGCGAGTGGCCCACAAGCAGGTTTACAGGGTGGCCGATGCCTTCCATATGCTCGGCGGCCTTCACGAGGTCGCCAACATTGGAGGTGAAATCTGTATTGACGAATTCACCATCTGAATGGCCTAAGCCCGTGAAATCAAACCGCAAAACCGCGATGCCCGCCGAGGCGAGGCGTTGGGATATGCGCTTGGCCGCCATGATGTCTTTTGAGCAGGTAAAGCAGTGGGCGAAGATGGCGGTGGCCAAAATGGGGCCGCTTGGTTTGTCAAAAAGCGCGGCGAGGCTGGCGCCCGTGTGGCCGGTAAAGGTAAGTTTTTCGCTTGGCATCGTTATGTCTCCGTGGTTTCATCCCAATCTAGGCTAAATGGGGCTTAGCACAAGGTGCTGAAACAAAAGACAACGGAAATGTGACGGGATGGAAATTTGCCAGCGGGACTTGCCGATCAAACCGTGGATGGAAGCGAAAACACGGCGTTTGCCGGGGATCCAACCCGTGGCCAAGGGGGAATGGCTACTGCGGGATGACGCCTTTGCGGCGCAGATGACGTATCGGGACAAGCTGATCTCCACCCGCCGTGAGGCCGTGTTTATGGACGCATCGGAGAGCCTGCCGATGCAAGAAGAGCTGCTAGAAATTGTGCTTTCCGAGCTGGATGGTGGCTACCAAAAGGGTAGGGTGGTCACCCGGCCTGACGGCGTGACTATCCCGCTTGAAGGCCCGCCACTGCTCACGGCGGCGCGCTTGGTGCAGGAGGACCTGCTGATCATGGACATGGCCGCCGAGCCTAAGCTTACCGCCGCTGTGCTCTGCTTTCCGGCCAGTTGGTCGCTGGCGGAGAAGTTCGGCGCGGGGCTGATGGCAATACACGGTTATGTCGATGAATACACAGAGGAAATGGCCTCTCGCGTGCGCCGGATGTTTGAGGCCATTCGCCCCGAGCAGCCCCTATGGCGGGCGAATTTCTTGCGCTACGCAAACCCTGATCTGCACCAGCCGCGCCGCGTGGGGGAGGACAAGCCCGCGCCGACATCTGGCGGCTTTGTGCGGGTAGAGCGCCAAACTCTTCGCAAGCTACCGCGCACAGGTGCGGTGGTTTTTGGCATCCACACTTACGTTATCCACTGGAATCAGCTAAGCCAAGCCGAACAATCGGCATTTATGGGGGCCAGCGATGATTAAATACGCCAAAACACTCACTATTCTGGCTTTTGCCTTTGGGGCATTGGGCCTTATCGGTGGTTTTTTCGGGGCCTATCACCCGGCGGGAGATAGCCTCGCGGTTTTTCGCCCCTACGCCCTTGCTGCGCTGTTTTTTGCCATGTTTGGCTTTGTGCTCTGGAAGCAAAGCCTGCTAACATATCTTAGCCTCGCCCTGCTTGCTTATGGTGGCTACAGCCTGCGAAACTACATCATTCGCCCAACACAAGTGGCTGGCTTTACTCTGATGCAGCACAATAACCTGTTCCAAAATGACACAAGAGATCTGGTGGATTACGCCCGCGCCACCGCACCCGATATCATCACTCTGCAAGAAATAACCACCGCTTCTATCCCGCAACTCGCGGCTCTGCGCCAAGACTACCCCTATCAAGTGATCTGCCCTTTTGCGACTTTTGGCGGCGTTGCCATCCTCTCTAAATTCCGTTTTATCGGCGAGCAGGGTGAGGGCTGCAATGAGGGGCTGGGCATGGTTTCGGCGCGGGTAGAAATTCCGGCGGGGGAAATAACGGTGGTTTCGCTGCACCTGAATTGGCCGTGGCCTTATGGGCAACAGGCGCAGCTGGCAAAAGTAGTGCCGGCTTTGGCCGCGCTGAAAGGGCCTGTGTTTATTGGCGGCGATTTTAATATGGTGGCGTGGAGCCATGCGGTATCCCTAATTGAGGCGGCAACTGATACCCGCGTGATCGGCGGCACGCGCTTTACTAAAACACTGCTTTCCGGCCTTGTGCAGCTGCCGATTGATCAAGTGCTCGCGCCTAAAAATTGGCCCGCATCCGCCACCCGTGGCCCGCGCCTTGGCTCTGATCACAACAGTGTGATTGCGCAGTTTGCGCTAAACTAGCGCAGGGGGTTTCAAATATAATCAGCGTGCTTACCTATTGCCCAACCGGCCCCTCGGCCCACAGAAAAAGGACTATGCACATGACCATCTTTCTCGGGCAAACCGCCCCCGATTTCACCGTAAACACCACCAAAGGCGAGATTTCTCTGCATCAATGGGCGGGGGATTCCTGGGTATTTTTCTTTAGCCACCCCGCTGATTTTACCCCGATCTGCACCACCGAAATGGGGATGACGGCCAAACATGCCGCCGATTTTGCCGCGCGCAATACCAAGCCGCTTGGCCTGTCCACCGACACGGTGGAGGAGCACCTGCAATGGATTTCGGATGTAAACGAAACCCAAGGCACTGACCTGCAATTCCCCATTGTGGCGGACCCTGACCTGCGTGTTGCCAAGCTGTACGAGATGATCCACCCCGAGGCCTCTGACACCGCCGCCGTGCGCTCGGTTTTCATTATCGACCCAAATAAAAAAGTGCGCTTGACCATGACCTACCCAATGAATGTAGGTCGAAATTTTGACGAAATCCTGCGGGTGATTGATGCGTTGCAAACCGCCGATAAAAAATCAGTGGCGCTGCCTGCGAACTGGACCCCGGGCGACGAGGCTATCGTGCCGCTGAGCGTATCCACCGAAGATGCGCAGGCGAAATATCCTGACCTTAAGGTGCTGAAACCCTATCTGCGCGTGACGAAAGACTATTAACCAAAAGCGGGCGCCCGCGTGGCGCCTGTTTGCCTTTTTGCATCACACTTTAAAATGGTGCCCGGGGGCGGATTTGAACCACCGACACGAGGATTTTCAGTCCACTGCTCTACCCCTGAGCTACCCGGGCA